>NZ_JAGQBL010000005.1:0-217475 GCF_024345615.1 Cyanobium sp. Maggiore-St4-Cus | reverse complement strand
GGGTGCTGACGGCGGCGGTGAGGAAGTTGCAGCCCTCTAGGTAGGAGCTGGCAATTCCGTGGGTGTACCAGGAAGTGACAAAGGTGGTGCCGGTGAGCCAGCCACCCAGGGCCAGATAGGCCGTGGGGAACAGGAGCAGACCAGACCACCCCACAAATACGAAGCGGTCGCGCTTGAGCCAGTCATCGAGGACGTCGAACCATCCCCGTGCTGCTGGCGCGCGCCCTACAGCGATCGTCATGATGATGAAACGGTGCGGGAAACCCGCGGAGGCTGTGGGATTACCGGGCGATGGTAACAACGCTGAAGCGGATCGCGAGACCGGTTGAAACGGGCTGACATGGCTTTCTCTCGCTGGGCTTTCGCAGCTGATTTCTGACTGTCTTTTGCTTCAGTTCTGAGCGCTTGGTCTTGATCAGCCCAGCTCCCCCGACGACCGGTCAGGATGGCGCCATTCCTTGCTCCAGGTCATGGCCTCCCCCCAGGCTCCTGCCCCCTTGCTTGAGCTGCCGGTGCTGGGCTCAAGGCGCCTTTCCAATGTGTTGGTTGCCTTGGTGGTGACCACTGGCGGGATCGGCTTCCTACTCACCAGTGTCTCCAGCTATCTCGGCACCGACCTGCTGCCGATCGGCCACCCCGCCGAGCTGGCTTGGCTGCCCCAGGGGTTGGTCATGGGGCTCTATGGGCTGGCCGCCATGGCGCTGTGTGCCTACCTCTGGGTTGTGATCGGCATCGACGTTGGCGCGGGTAGCAACCGCTTTGATCGGGATGCTGGTGTGGCAACTATTAGTCGCCGCGGCTTTCGCCAAGAGATCACGGTGGATATCCCTTTGCGGGAGATTCAGGCGGTGAAGGTGGAGGTGCGCGATGGCCTTAATCCTCGGCGTCGCCTGGCCCTCAAGGTGCAGGGCAGGCGGGATATGCCTTTGACCAGGGTTGGCGAGCCCATGCCCCTGGCCGATCTGGAGTTGTCTGGCGCCCAACTTGCCCGCTTTTTGGGCGTGCCGCTGGAGGGGGTTTGATGAATACCAACCTGAAGACTGGCAATTTCATGACTGGCAACTGGTGGAGTCGCTGGCTCCTGGGGGGTTTGTTGTTGCTAGCGCCCCTATCTCTGGTCGCCTGTGCGGCTGATGGTGGCAGCAGCCCTGTGGGTTGCAGCACCGCCAGCACCCCCTGCCTCAGCGGTACGGCCACAGTCGCACTGCAGACCAGCAAAGGTGAGGTGCAGCTGCAACTAGATGGTGCTGCTGCGCCGCTGACGGCGGGCAATTTCGTTGATCTAGTTCAGCGTGGCGTCTACAACGGCACCGCTTTTCATCGAGTTGTGCGCGAGCCTGTTCCTTTTGTGGTGCAGGGCGGCGACCCCACCAGCGCTGATCCAAAGGTGCCAGCCAGCCAGCACGGCCTGGGCAGTTTTGTGGATCCAGCCACGGGAATACCCCGTCTGATTCCCTTGGAGATCAAGCGCAGCGACGAAGCAGAGCCGCGCTATGGCGAGCCTGTGACGGCCCCAGGAGCTACCCGCCAACTGGCTTTGGCCCATCAACGCGGAGCTGTTGCCATGGCCCGTTCCGCCGATCCCAACTCCGCCAGCGCCCAGTTCTACGTAGCCCTGCAGGCCTTGCCTGAACTGGATGGCCGCTACGCCGTCTTCGGCAGGGTGAGTAAGGGCATGGAGGTGGTCGACCAGATCAGCCAGGGCGACAAGATCGTCAAGGCCACGCTGGTGTCAGGCGGGAAGTTGGTGAAGGGAAATCCCTAGGCGGGTACCCGCTTGCTTGATGCGGTGACCTTCAGGAAAGCCGTGTTGACGCCCGAAGCCCGCTCCAATGCCACCTTGCCGGTGCGGGCGATTTCAAGGATCCCGTAGCTCTCCATCACTTGTTCGAGGGCGACGAGCTTGCCCGGATCGCCCACCACCTCAAGCGTCAAGGCGTCATCGGCCACGTCGACCACATTGGCGCGGAACACCTGCACCAGATCCAGGATGGCGCTGCGGGTTTCGGCAGGAGCCGACACCTTCAGCAGCATCAGTTCCCGCTCCACGGCAGGTATGTGGGATAGATCAATCACCCCCAGCACGTTGACCAGCTTGTCGAGCTGCTTTGTCATCTGCTCGAGGGTGTGATCGTCGCCTGCGACCACCATGGTGAGCCTGGAAATGCCAGCCTTTTCAGCGGGACCCACCGCCAAGCTTTCAATGTTGAAGCCGCGGCGGGCGAATAGGCCGGAGATGCGGCTGAGGGCACCGGATTCGTCTTCCACCAACACCGAAAGGGTGTGTTTCATCTCCTGAGGGACCTGTGGCGCTGGCTGCATTCCAAGTTACCGCCCAGGCCCAGAAAGGGTCTCGGCGGCTGGCAATTGGTCAAGCCATTGAAGTAAGGCGGCATTAAAGGCGTCGGCATGTTCGTCATGGGGACAGTGGCCACTGTTAGGCAGCACCGTTAGGGGTAGCTCGGGCCGCAGCCGCCGCACCTGCTGGGCCACCTGAACGGGCACCAGTCGGTCGCGCTGCCCCCAGATCAAAAGCAAGGGACGCCCCAGCCTTCGCAGCAGGGCTGGGGCGGTGGCCCCGTGGGGCCGCAGGGCCATGGCGATGCTCATCGCCCGCAGGGCCCGCACCGCTCCAGGCCGCCGGGCTGGCCTGGCAATCAGCCGGTGCAGGTCCCTGTCGCCGATCACCGCTTCGCTGTAGGCCGACTGAATGCCTAAATCCAGCAGGGGCGAGTGGGCAATCAGGGGCACCAGTAGCTCCAGGGGGAGCAGCCGGCAGAGCAGGGTCACGAGCCAGCGCTGCAGCCGGCGTTGCCAGGGCCGGCGGCGGGGTGGGCTGCTGCTGTCAGCCAGCAGCAAGGTTGGGTCGGGTAGGGGGGCTGCCACAACAGCTCGCACCAGCTGGGGAAAAAACACGGCACAGCTGAGAGCCACCAGACCGCCGAGGGAATGGCCTACCAGCACGGCTGGCCCCTGCACCACCTGCTCGAGGAAGGCCTGCAGCTGCCTGGCCCAGAGGCGGTTGTCCAGTCGCAGGGACGGTTGGCTTGAGGCGCCGAAGCCGATTAAATCAATGCCGTAAACCCGCCAGCCGGCTGCAGCCAGCACCGCAGCATTGCGGCGCCAGTGGCCGCTGCCGGCGGCGAAGCCATGCACAAGCAGCAGGGCCGGGGCATGTTCTTCACCCAGCACCCGCCAGTGGCAGCGCTCACCTCGCCAGAGCCAATCGGCGTGTATGCCCCACTCCGCCCCTGAGCTGCCGTCCGCCGCGGGTGGAGGTGCAGGCTGGACTGTTGCAGCCACGGTTGATCTCCTGAGCCAGCACACTGACGCTCACTATTGCGAAGGACGGGCTCGCCTGTTGCCCGGTGCCGGTTTTTTTAGGCCGGAGTCTCGTCCTTCTCGGGATCTGGGGGTGCTGCTCGCCCGCACGCTGGCGGCCCGTGGGCCCTTGCGGGTGCTCGATGCCATGGCCGGCTGCGGCATCCGGGCCTTGCGCTATGGCCTGGAGGCCGGAGCCACGGCGGTGTGGGCTAACGACGCTGATCCGGATCGGCTGCCTTTGCTGCGTCAAAACCTGGCATCCCTGGCGGGTTTGCGTTGCAGCGCCCTTACTGCCCAGCACCTGCTGGCGGATTGCCTGCAGCGCCAGGAGCGTTTCGAGCTCCTAGACCTGGATGGCTTTGGCTGCCCCACGGCCCTGCTGCCCCTAGCGCTGGAGGCGGTGTCCTTCGGCGGTGTGCTTTACCTAGCCAGCACCGATGGCCGCTCCCCCACCGGCCACGACCGCCCGGCTGCGATCCGGTTGCTGGGGGCGGCGGCCCGGGCCCATCCCGCCAGCTGGGAGCTGGCCCTGCGCCTGCAACTTGGCAGCGTGGCTCGAGCGGCCTGGGCCTTGGGCCGGGGCATCGAGCCCCTATTCAGCTTCAGTGAAGGGCGCACCTTTCGCAGCGCGGTGCGCCTGCGCCGCCGCAGCGAGCCAGGGGAGGAGCATCACCTCGGCATGCTGGCCCACTGCCATGGCTGCGGCGATCAGCAGGTGCAACCACTGATTCGCCTGCGTCAGTGGCAGCCCTGCCATTGCCCAGCCGGCGAGATTGCGCCGCTGGCGATCAGCGGTCCTCTGTGGATCGGCCCGTTGCAGGAGCCTGAGCTGCTGGCTGAAATGCAGGCGTTCGCTGAGGTTGATCCAGGGGCAAACCTGAGTACGGAGGGGGCTCGCCTGCTTGCCCGTCTGCTTTCTGATAGGGGACTGCCGGCCCGCTGCTGGCCGATGGCCGAGATCGCGCGCCGCCTTAAAGGGGGGGCGCCACCGCTGCTCAGCCTGGTGGCGGCCCTGCGGGCGGGGGGCTGGTCGGCCCAGGTCAGTGGGGTGATGCCGGGTCAGCTGCGCAGCGATGCAGCCTGGTGCGAGATCCTGCAGACCGCCGCTCAGTTGGTTGGAATGGCCACTGACACTGCTAAATAGGATGGACTCCCTTTCACTTCGCCATGGCTGCTGAAATTTTCGGTACCGCAGCTTTGTTTTGGATACTGATCCCCGTTGGTCTTGCCGGCGGTGCCCTGCTGTTGAAGCTGGCCGACAACGACTGAGCTCCAAAGGCCAGTCAGAACCCCCTGCTCCCGGCTCGACCCGGCGGACACCTAGGCTCGGGCCCGCTTGAAGGTTGCTAATGCAGGTTTTGGTGGTTGGCGGAACGGGCACCCTGGGCCGGCAAGTTGCCCGCCGTGCCCTCGATGCAGGCCATCAGGTGCGCTGCATGGTGCGCTCCCCCCGTAAGGCCGCTTTCCTGCAGGAATGGGGCTGCGAGCTCACCCGGGGCGATCTGCTTGAGCCTGAAAGCCTGGCCTATGCCCTGGAAGGTCAGGACGCAGTAATAGATGCGGCCACTGCCCGCGCCACGGATTCCGCCAGCGCTTACGACATCGACTGGAAAGGCAAGCAGAATTTATTCGCCGCCTGCCAGGCCGCCTCGGTGAAGCGTCTGGTTTTTGTGTCATTGCTAGATGCGCACCAGCACCGCGACGTGCCCTTGATGGACATCAAGGCCTGCGCCGAAGACTGGCTGATGGCCTCGGATTTTGATTACACAATCCTGCGCGGCGTTGCCTTCATGCAGGGAGTGATCAGTCAGTTTGCGATTCCCGTGCTGGAAAGTCAGACGGTTTGGGTTAGTGGCTCGCCCACCCCAATCGCTTACATGAACACCCAGGACATGGCTCGCTTTGCTGTAGCGGCTCTGGAGCGTGAGGAAACCGTGCGCCAGGCTTTTCCGGTGGTGGGTCCCCGGGCCTGGACCACCAGCGAAATCACCCAGTTGTGTGAGCGGTTCACGGGTAAGGAGGCCCGCACTTTCCGGGTGCCGCCTGCCTTGCTGGGGTTGATGCGCTCTGTGACCGGCTTCTTTGAGGCCAGCCTCAACGTGGCCGAGCGGCTGGCTTTTGAGGCAGTCACCGGTGGGGGCACAGCTCTAGATGCACCAATGGAGGCCAGCTACTCGGCCTTCGGGCTCGATCCGGCTGAAACCACCGGCCTGGAGGGCTATCTCAAGGAGTATTACGACACGATCCTGCGCCGCCTGCGCGAGATGGAGTCTGACCTCGACAAGGAAGCCAAGAAGAAGCTTCCCTTTTAAGACCTGGCACCCACGACTACGGCTACAAGTTCGCCTGTACTATTGGTTCGTTGCTTGGGATAGTGAATGTCGGTTGCCCAGATCAAAAACTTGCAGCGCCGCTTGGCCAACCTTGAGGCTGAGGCTACCGAAGAGCTCAATCGGGCCTGCGGCCACGAGCTATGGCAAACCCTGGGCTTCGATGCTTTCGATGGCCTCGATGATGCTGACCGGCGGGCCCGTGCCAACTACTACTACGGCCAGTTGCAGAGCGTGCGGGAGCTCAAGGACGTGCTCGGCTAAGCCGCCCTATCCGCCCCCAGCGCCCCGCCCTGATTTCCCGCCGCCGGCGCGGCCGCCCCGTCCAGGTGAGATTTTTCCCATGGCCCGCGACGGCTTAAGCAGCTGCTCGAGGCGCTGGCTTTCGGCTTCGTCCACCTCGCGCCACTGTCCCGGCGCCAGACCATGGAGTTCGAGCGGGGCGGCCCCGTCCATCAGGTCTATTGAGACCCGCAGCAGCCTCAGGGTGGGCAGATTTACGGCGGCCGTCATGCGACGCACCTGACGGTTGCGGCCTTCCTGCAGCTCCAGTTGCAGCCAGCTGGTGGGAATGGCGGCTCGCTGACGGATCGGTGGGGTGCGCTCTGGCAGGGATGGATCGCTGATCGCCTGGGCTCGAGCCGGCAGGGTGAGTTGCCCCTGAATCAAAAGGCCGCTGCGCAGCTGCTCCAAAGCCTCAGGGTGGGCAGCTGCCTCTCCTTCAACCTGCACCCAGTAGCGGCGCCAGTGGCCAAAGCGGGGGTCGGTGAGGCGCTGCTGCAGGCGGCCATTGCTGGTCAGCAGCAGCAATCCCTCGCTATCGGCATCGAGCCTGCCGGCGGCATAAACCTGCGGAATCGGGATGAACTCCGCCAAACAACGCCAGTCACAGCCGGCTTCTGGCGTGAACTGGCTTAAAACCCCGTAGGGCTTATGGAAAAGAAGGGTGGTCAGCGGCCTGGATTCAGCTGGCTTGACGGGCTTTCCAGAGGTTCACCACACCAATGGAGATCAGCAGCAGCCCCAGATCCAACGAAAGCGGCGGCAAAACCATGGTGGAGCCAAAACGGCACAAGTGAGTCAGACCCTATCGCCTGTCGGGCGGCAATTAAGCTATTCGGAACGATTGAACCTCCAGACAGCGCCCCCGCATGATCGAGACCTCCGGTGTGATTGAAAAAGAACAGGGAAACGGGTTTTACCTGGTGACCCTGGAGCAGCCGGCTGGTCACCAATGTCTCTGCCGGGCGGCAGGCAAGCTGACCAAATTCAGGATCAAGCTGCTGGCTGGTGACAAGGTGTTGGTGGAGATCAGCCCCTACGACCTAACCCGCGGCCGCATCACCTACCGGGAGCGCAATGCGGCTGCCGGCCCCCGTCCCGGCGGCAACCGCCCTGGTGGGCCTAGGCGGCGTTAAGCGCACCTTTCGGGGAAAGGCCCTTTGAGCGCACCTATCGGTGCGACTGCGGCGTTGAGCGCCCGCCTCAGACCGCAACGGCTAGCAGGGCTTCAATCGCGACTTTGAATTCGCTGCGCTGCTTGACGCCCTTAAAGGACTGCTTGAGCTCCTTGTTGTGGAACAGCTGCACCGTCGGGGTGCCGGTAACACCGGCTTGGCTGGCAATTTCTTGCTCGGCCTCGATGTCGATCTCCACGCCTTGGGCAGCTCCGCCCAGCTCATCGAGCACGCGCTTGAGCTGGGGCTTAAGCACGTGGCAGGGACCGCAGGTCGGCGAGGTGTAGACGACCAGCAGGGGCTTGCTGCTGTCGTGATAGAGCTTGCGCAGGGCAAAACCTCCCTTCTGCCATAGGGCTTCGGCGTCGTAGTTGTCGGCGTCGCTGGTGGCAGTGCGCACCGGTTCGCCGACGGTGGCCGGTTCTATTGGTTCATGGCTCACCGTGACGGCCAGGTCGTGATGGGTGAGCCAGCGCTCAGCTGCCAGGGCAGCCTGGCAACCACTGCCTGCTGCGGTGATGCCCTGACGCCATTCCGCATCGGCCACGTCGCCAGCGGCGTAGACCCCGGCGGCGCTGGTTTCGGGCCGGCCAGCCTGGGTGGCCAGGTAACCGTGGCTATCAACCTCCAGTTGGCCCTGCACCAGGCGGGTGTTTGGGGTGTGGCCAATGGCGTAGAAGAGGCCCTTAACCGGCAGCTCCTCGCTGGCGCCGCTGCTGGGATCCCTGAGGGTGATTGCTTCGAGCCAGTCGCTACCGCTGGCATCTGCCACTTGGCGGTTCCAATGCACGGTGATGGCGGGGTTGGCGAGCACCCGATCGGCCATGGCGCCACTGGCCCGCAGCTTGTCGCCGCGCACGATCAGGTGCACCTGGCTGCCGTATTTGGTCAGATAAACAGCCTCCTCACAGGCGGAATCGCCCCCACCCACCACGGCTAGTTCGGCTTGACGGAACTGGGGCGTGGCGCCGTCGCAGATCGCACAGGCGCTGATGCCCTGGCTCCAGAAGCGCTCCTCACTAGGCAGGCCTAGCCGGTTGGCACTGGCGCCGGTGGCCAGGATCACGGCCTGGGTGTCAATGGTTTGGCCTTCGGCAGTGATGCGGTAGGGCCGCTGGGACAGGTCGATCGCCGTGGCATCGGCCTCGATCAGACGGGTCCCCCAGCGGACTGCCTGGGCCTTCATTTTGTCCATCAGCTCCGGCCCCATGATCCCGTCGGGAAAGCCGGGGAAGTTCTCAACGTGGGTGGTGGTCATCAGCTGACCGCCAGGGATGCCACCGTCCTGGAAGCCCGTGATCAGCACAGGGCTGAGATTGGCCCGGGCGGCGTAAATGGCGGCGGTGTAGCCAGCAGGTCCTGAACCCACGATCACCAGGTTTTCGACTGAAAGCCCCGAAACCGTCATTGCTTAAGCGGATTGACTATGAGTTGAGCCTAGGAGATCGGCGCGGTCGCGGGAAGGAACGCCAAGGAGAACCTGGCGCAAAAGTCTTTAGATTTGCTTTAGAATTGAGTGCAATCTGCTGCGGATTTGCATCTCAAATTGGCTCATATTTCCAGGATGCCGTCGCTGGTGGGCCGGATTCCCTGGCCCAGGTCGTTTGGCACCATCAACACGCTTGCGGCAAGGAGTTCCGGGTGCTCTTCCAGGCAGAGCAGCCATTCTCGGAATTCCTCCGTGACCGCAAAGCTTTCTTCGAAATGTTCGAGGGCGTCGAGGGTGGCTCGGCGGGCCAAAGCCCAGCTGACAGCAACGGTTAGGCGGCGATTCACTGCGGCATCCATGCTCCCCTCTCCCTTGGATCAGACCACGCTGCCGGGCTATGGGCCCTGGGAAGGTATTGGTTGACACAACGTCGCATATTTGCGCTTAAACCTTGTATCGCTAAAGCAGTTTTCAGGCCGTTCGCTGCAGAAAACTCGGTAGCTCCGGCCCCATGCTGATCACCGCACCGATCCTTGCTTCTACAGCTTGCAGGGGTAGGGAACCTCCCTGGTTACTAGCGAGTGAGACAGGCTCTGTAGCCACTTGCTTCGGCTTGATCAGGTAGGGCTCGCTGAGGGACCAGCTGCGGGCGTAGCTCATCAGCAATGGGTCGGCTGGCGCGAACACATAGGACGGCTGCCGCGGCACGGTCTCCACGGCGGCGCGTTGGCCATCCATGCGCACAGCCCTGGTGATGGCTTGTACAAAGCGGCTGCGAGTTACCACCGTGGTGAGGTAGGCAACTACCCGCAGTCTTGGGGCGTCAAAGCCCTCGGCGCACATATCAATGCTCACTAGCCAGTCCGCCTCGCCGGCCTGGAAGGCGGCCAGGCGGGCGCTGGCCTCCGGGTCCTGGGAATGGACCAGGTGCACCCGGTCGCCCTCCTCCTCCAGCAGCCCGGTGATGCGCCTGGCATGGGCTATGTCGCGGGCGATCACCAGCCCGCCCGCCTCGGGGTGGCCGGCCCGCACCCGCTCCAGCCTTTGACGGGCCTTGAGCAGTAGCCGCAGGGCGATGCTGCTGGCATCTCCGAGTTGAATGGCGCGGCGCAAGTTGCGGGCTCGCCAGCTCTCCCGCGCTTCAGCCGAAAGGGGCGAGGTTTCGGTGTCGGCGGAGGCCTGGGGCCTGCCGTGCTCGACCCAGCCGTCCTGGAAGCGAAATTCCAGGGGGCGCACATCGCCGGCCAAGATCAGCTGACGGGGTTCCACGCTCAAATCGGGGGCGATGCGTTCGATCACCTGATCTCCCTCGCGCACTTTTACCCGTCGGGCGGCGCAGAAGGCCAGGTTGTCGGCGCGGAAAGGGGTGCCGGTGAGGCCGAGTCGCAGCTGGGCTGGAGCGGTGAGCTGGCTGAAGGCGAAACCCCAGGCAGCAGCCTCTGGTTCATCCGGATCCAGGCCCAGGTGGTGCACTTCATCGGCAATGGCCAGCCAGCTTCCCAGAGCTATGCGGGGTAGGGCTGCCTCGAGGGCTAGGCGGTGCCTGGCCGTGCACTGATAGCTGAGCAGCAGGCCATCCCAGTTTGAATTTGCTTCGAGGGCTGATAGCCCCTGCTCCGGGTCCCACTCCAGCAGGCGCAGATTGAGGCGCTCCGCAGCTCCCAGCCACTGACGGGCGATTGAGCTCCGGTGGCAGAAGATCAAAAAGCGATCGAGCCTCCCCTCCCGCTGCAGGGTTATGAAGCTGAGCAGGGCCCCCAGGGTTTTGCCCGCACCCGGTCCTGCATGGATCAGCACGTCATGGCCGCCAGGCTGGTGGTTGAGCAGGCGGGCTCGCAGCAGCTGGATCAGGCGGCTCTGCCACTGCCTGGGTCGCACGGCGGTTGTTGTGGGCGGCGGGATGCCCAGGTCGAAGGAAGGAAATCCCATCACGCCATTGTGGCCAGAGGTGCCCTGGCGTCAGCAGGCCACCTGCAAATGGGTGATCTGGCCTATGGGCTTATGGCCCAGCGTGCCTAGTTTCAGTTCAACCCCCGGCTCCCCTGTTGTTTTCCCCATGGCGAACTCCTGCCCCGATCCGGATGCCTGGGCCTGGGCTCCCGCCTTGCAGCTTTGGCATCTAAACCGCTGCTGGGCTCTTGAATGCGACATCGATCCGATGATCCTGCGGGCGCGCCAGCTGCGTCACCAGGGCGCCTTGCCGCAGGCCAGCTGCGTTGAGCAGGAGTTGCTTCCCCTGTTTTGAGCTCCACCTGGCTTGGATGGGCAACTGCGCACATTTGCTGCAGTTGTGTTGCTCAGGCGAGGGGAGACACCCCCTAATAGATCTATGGCCTCCGGGGACCCACTTGGCTGAAGTATTGATCCTGCGGGAACGCAACCCGGGTGAGTGTCGAGTTGCCGCAACTCCCGAAACCGTTCGCCGGCTGCTGGCCCGGGGGCTGACGCTGCAAGTTGAGCAAAGAGCTGGCTTGGCGGCCGGCTATGCCGACCATGAATTTGAAACGGCTGGAGCCCGTCTTGTTGCCCCAGGCCCCGAGTTAGGCGCTGGCGTCGATGCGGTGCTTTGCGTCAATCCACCCGCTGCCGAGGTGCTGGATCAGCTGCGGCCCGGCACCCTGCTGGCTGGTCTGCTCTCCCCCTATGGCGCCATCGCCCTAGTGGAACAGCTTCAGTCCCGGCGGGTGTCGGCCTTGGCCTTGGAGCTGCTGCCCCGGATCAGCAGGGCCCAGTCCATGGATGTGCTGTCGTCCCAGGCCAACATCGCCGGTTACAAGGCGGTGCTGCTGGCGTCTGCAGCCCTAGATCGCTACGTGCCGATGTTGATGACAGCGGCGGGCACAATTCAGCCGGCTCGGGCCCTGATCCTGGGCGCAGGGGTGGCGGGGCTGCAGGCTTTGGCAACCGCCCGGCGTCTTGGCGCGGTGGTCTATGTCAGTGATGTGCGGCCTGCGGCTAAGGAGCAGGTTGAGTCTCTGGGTGGCAGGTTTCTTTCCCCACCCGAGCAGGAGGAGCGCCCAGCTGAAGCCGGCGGCTACGCCAAGGCGGCTAGCGAAGCCTTTCTGGCTGCCCAGCGCCAGCAGTTGGCCGATCAGCTGGCCCTTGCCGACATGGTGATCTGCACCGCCCAGGTGCCGGGCCGGCGAGCACCCCTGCTGATTTCCGATGAGATGCTGGCGGGTATGCGCCCCGGCTCAGTGGTGGTGGATTTGGCCGTGGCCCAGGGCGGCAACTGCGCCGGCACGGTCTGCGGCCAAACCGTGGAGCGCCACGGCGTGCGCCTGATTGGTGGCGATGGCCTGCCCAGCTCCGTTGCCAACCACGCCAGCGCCCTTTACGCCCGCAACCTGGCGGCCCTGGTGGAGCACGTACTGGGCGAAGACGGCTTCCAGCTCGACCAGGAGGACCCGATCGTGGCCGGCTGCCTGTTCACTCACGATGGCGCCTGCCGTTTCCCTGACCTCGTTTCCGGAGCTAACTGATGAGTGCCTTGACCCAAGCCCTCTGGGTGCTCTTGCTGGGCAGCCTTTTGGGACTCGAACTGATCGGCAAGGTGCCTCCCACCCTGCACACCCCTCTTATGAGTGGTGCCAATGCGATCAGCGGCATCACCGTGCTGGCTTCGCTCACCCTGATCGCCCAGGCAAATGACCAGCTGCCCCTGCTGGTGCTCGGCTCGCTTTCCCTGGGCTTTGCCCTGTTCAACGTCGTTGGCGGCTTCCTGGTCACCGACCGCATGCTGGCCATGTTTTCGCGCAAATCACCCCGCACCGGAGGGACCCGCTGATGGCTGGACTTGATCTTTTGCCCGCCCTGATCGATCTGGGTGCCGTGCTGTTGCTGGCCCTCGGGATCAAGGGCCTCTCCAAGGTGAGCACCGCTCGCTCCGCCAATGGTTTGGCGGCCCTGGCCATGGGCCTGGCCGTGCTTGGCCTGCTGATTCAGCAACCCCTCTCCCCCCAAGCATGGCTTTGGGTAGCGATCGGCACTGGCCTGGGCGGCGTGCTTGGCCTGATTACGGCCCAGCGGGTGCCGATGACTGCCATGCCCGAAACCGTGGCGCTGTTTAACGGCTGCGGCGGTATGGCGTCGTTGCTGGTGGCTCTTGGGGTGGCGCTGTTTAGCCCGGGGGAGGGCTCCTCCGGCCTGGTGGAGCAGATCTCGATCGTGATTTCGGTGTTCGTTGGTGCGATCACCTTCAGTGGCTCGATCGTGGCGATGGGCAAGTTGCAGGGCTGGATTGATACCCCCAGCTGGACCCAGAGCACCATGCGCCACGCCGTGAATATTTCACTGGCGGTGGCCTGCCTGGCCGGTGCGATTGCCCTGCCTGGCGATATGGCGGGAGCCCCTCTTTGGGTGCTGGTGGTGGCTTCTTCCCTACTGGGTATCGGCGTCACCCTGCCGATCGGCGGTGCCGACATGCCTGTGGTGATCTCGCTGCTCAACTCCTATTCCGGAGTAGCCGCAGCTGCAGCAGGTTTCGTCGTTGGCAGCCAACTCCTAATCGTGGCTGGCGCCATGGTGGGTGCTGCGGGCCTGATCCTCACCCAGGTGATGTGCACCGCCATGAACCGCTCCCTGGTGAGCGTCTTGTTTGGAGGCGCCCTTGGTGGGGCGGCACCGGTGGGCGGTGGCGGCGAAGAGGCCGGCTACACCCGCATCACCAGCTGCAGCGCTGAGGAATGCGCTCTTGCTCTTGAGGCTGCTGAGCGCGTGGTGTTTGTGCCCGGCTATGGCCTGGCAGTGGCCCAAGCCCAGCACGCCCTGCGCGAACTCTCCAAGTTGCTGGAAAACCACGGCGTGGAGGTGACCTATGCGATCCACCCGGTGGCTGGGCGTATGCCTGGTCACATGAATGTGCTGCTGGCAGAGGCCGATGTGCCCTACGAGCAACTTCTGGAGATGGACACGGTCAACCCTGAATTCCCCCGCACCGATGTGGTGATTGTGCTGGGCGCCAACGACGTAGTTAACCCAGACGCCAAGACCGATTCCACCAGCCCTCTATACGGCATGCCCGTGCTTGAGGTTGACCAAGCCCGCCAGGTGTTTGTGGTCAAGCGCAGTCTTGGAGCTGGCTACGCAGGTATTAAAAACGCCCTCTTTGAGCTGCCCCAGACCGCCATGGTTTTTGGTGATGCCAAGGCCGTGCTTAACGGCCTGCTCACCGAGCTGCGCAGCATGGGGGTGGGTAAGAAGGTGGCCGCCTGAAGGAGTCCGCCTCGACACCCCCTGTTTTTAAGCAACGCTGGCCCTGGATCGGCCCCGATCTCCAGACCCTGCGAGACACCCTCAGGCCGCCAAAGCTGCCCCTAGATCGCGGTGAACCGCTTTCCATTGCGGTGGGCGGTGATGCCTCCCTGCTGGCGCTGGTTGATTCGCCAGTTGCTGGGGCACCTAGGGCACTTGTGCTTTTACTGCACGGTTTGGGTGGATCGAGCGAACGGGAGGGGTTGCGGCGCATGGGCCTCAGCCTTCAAGCCGCCGGCTTCGCGGTGTGGCGCCTGAATTTGCGGGGTGCCGGACCGGGCCGGCCCCTGGCGCCGGGCACCTATGCAGCTCGTTGCGATCGCGACCTGCTGCCCGTACTGAAGTTGGCCCAGCAGCGGGCCGGTGGCCTGCCTCTTTTTGGGGTGGGTATTTCGTTGGGCGGCACGATGCTGCTCAATGCCTGCCTGGCTAGTCCGGGGGTGCTGGATGGTGTGGTGTGCACCAGCAGCCCGCTTGATCTAGCCCTTAGCTCGCAGCAGATCGAGCTGCCCCGCAACCGGGTGTATCAGCGCTGGCTGCTGCGCCGGCTCTGCGCCCAGACCCTGGCCGATCCATTTGGGGTGAGCGACGCTGAGCGTCAGGCGCTGCAGGGGCCAGAGCGGCCCCGCTCGATTCGCAGCTTCGATGCTGCTATCACTGCCCCTCGCTGGGGCTACGCCTCCGTTGACGATTACTACCGGGAGGCTTCGCCCCTGCCGCTTCTGCTTTCAGCATCGGTCGATTTGCCGCCGAGCCTGCTGCTGCACTCCCTCGACGACCCTTGGGTGCCGGCCAGTGGCGCCCAGCTCTTGGCCCAGCAGCACCTTCCTGGCCTTGATGTGGTGCTCACGGCCCATGGAGGCCATAACGGCTTCCATGGGGTGGGTGATGAGCCACTCAGCTGCTGGGGTGATCAGCTGGTGGCGAGCTGGCTCGAGCGGCAGCTTTGAGGCTCATGCGCTTGATGATCCACTGCTCAATCGGCTTGCCCCCGATCACGTGCTCCCGCAGGATTGGCTCGATCCGCGCCGGGCTGACGCCGCCGTAAACGACGCCTTCTGGCCAGATCAGCAGGATGGGGCCCTCGGCGCAAATGCGCAGGCAGTCGGCCTTGGTGCGCAGCACGATCCCCTCGGGCCGGGCCGGATCCTCGAGGCCCAGCTCCCGCACCAGGCGCTTGAGCTCGTCCCAGCTGGCGGCGCCAATGGCGGGATCGGGGCAGCAGAGCGCCTTGCTGGGAGTGGCGCAGAGCAGCAGGTGGTGCGAGATCACGCCGGCAACGCAGCCGGCGCCTTGGCCTGGAGCCGGGCTGCAGCCTCATGCACGGCCTGACGGGCCCAAGCGTCTACGGCCAGCACGTCGTCTAGGGAGGGATTGGCCATGAGATCGACTTGGTGGCGATCACACACCCCGTCGATCAATGTCGGGATATCGAGGAAGTGAACCCTCTCCTCGAGGAAGAGGGCCACGGCCTGTTCGTTGGCGGCGTTCATTACCGCCGGCATCGTGCCGCCGGCGCGGCCGGCCGCGTAGGCCAGCTGCATGCAGGGGTATTTGGCCGGGTCGGGGGCGCGGAAGCTGAGCTGGCCCACCTCGGTGAGATCGAGCCGGCGCCAGGGGGTGCTCAGGCGCTCAGGCCAGCTGAGGCAATAGAGGATTGGCAGCTTCATATCGGGCCAGCCGAGCTGGGCCAGCACCGAGGAATCGGCCAGCTCCACCATCGAATGGATGATCGATTGGGGGTGGATGACGATCTCGATCTGGTCGTAGTCGAGGCCGAACAGGTAGTGGGCCTCGATCACCTCCAGGCCCTTATTCATTAAGGAGGCTGAATCCACGGTGATTTTGCGGCCCATGCTCCAGTTGGGGTGGCTGGTGGCATCGGCCACCGTGGCCTTGTGGAGGTCTGCCGGAGCCCAGTCGCGGAAGGCGCCGCCGCTGGCAGTGAGCTGGATGCGGCGCAGGCCCGGGGTGGGGCTGCCGGTGGAGAGCCGCGCCGTCTCGGCGTAGGGGGTGCCTTGCAGGCACTGGAAGATCGCCGAGTGCTCGGAATCAGCCGGCAGCAGGCGTGAGCCGCTTTTCTCCAGCTCCGGCAGCACCACGGGCCCAGCGGCGATCAGGGTTTCCTTGTTGGCCAGTGCCAGATCCTTGCCGGCGCGTATGGCGGCCAGGGTGGGCAGCAGGCCAGCGCAGCCCACGATCCCCGTAACCACCAGGTCGGCCGTGGACCAGGCGGCGGCGGCGCAGAGGCCCTCAGAGCCCCCCAGCAGCTCGGGCATTCGGGCGGGCCTGGCGGCGGCTTCCAGGGCCTGCAGCCGCTCGCGCAGCTCGCTGACGCGCTCTGCATTGGCCAGGGCCACCACTTCGGGCGCATGGCGCTGGATCTGACTCACCAATAGATCCAGGTTGTTGCCGGCCGTGAGGGCCACCACCCGGAAGCGGTCCGGGAATTCCTCGGCCAGTTCAAGGGTTTGGGTGCCGATCGAGCCGGTGGAGCCGAGCACGGAGAGGGCTTTCACGGCGGCAACTCAAGTGGTGGCAAGTCTCCCATTGACCCTGCAGGATGCCCCGCAGTGATCCCGGCTGTTGTGTGCTCTATGCCGATCCCTGGCTGCTGGCCCTGCTGAAACCCTCGGGCCTGCTTAGCCAGCCGGGGCTTGGGCCCGAGCTGGCCGATTCCCTGATCAGTAGGGCCCAGGAGCGGTGGCCGGAGGCAAGGCTGGTGCACCGACTCGATCGCGATACCTCGGGGCTGATCCTGCTGGCCAGAGACGCCACCACCCATAGGGCCCTAAGTGCCGCTTTCGCCGAGCGGCGCGTGCGCAAGACCTACCTGGCCGTGGTGCAGGGGCTGCCTGCGGATCGGGGCGGGGTAATCAACCAGCCGCTAGCCCGGATCGCCACTCGGCCGCCCCGCTATGGGGTGGTGCCGCTAGAGCAGGGGGGCAAGCCGGCCCTCACCCGCTGGCGAGTGCTGAGGCGCTTCGAGGGCTCGACTTTGCTGTTGCTGCAACCCCGCACCGGCCGCTCTCACCAGTTGCGGGTGCACTTGGCGGCCCTTGGCCATCCGGTGCTGGGCGATCCGATCTACGGAGACCCCCTCTACGGAGACCACCTCTACGGAGACCCCGTCCCATCGCCACGGCTGCAGCTCCATGCCGCCGGTCTGCAGCTGCTGCATCCGGCCACGGGCAAGCCGCTGCATCTGCGCAGCCGTTGCTTTGGCGATGGGCTGGTGGGGGTGGATCCCCTTAACTGATCCCAGTTGAACTTTTCCCATGGCGGCACTGCCCGTGTGGCTGCAGCGCTGGAACTTCATCGACCGGGCCAAGCTCGAGCGCCAGCTCTGGGATGCCTTTGAGCGCCAGGAGGATCTGCAGGCCCTAGTGGATTGCTGTGAGCCGGGCTTTCAAAAGGAGGTGTGGACCACCACCCTGGAGCGGATTCGCAAGATCGAGCGGATGATGCAGGGCCGGCAGGCACCCGAGCCGAGCGAGGACTGAGTAGGGGCTTGCCCTCATTTGTTGCTTGGACTCTCCCGGGTTCTGTACAACTTGTACGGAATTCGGGAGAGTTGCTAAGGGGATTGCCCTACAGAGAGAGATTCTCAGCCCCGCAGCCATTCCGTGATGCCGCCAGGCCTGTCGATCAGCTCGATGCCCTGGGCCCTCAGGCCATCGCGGATGCCGTCGGCAGCAGGGAAATCCTTGGCGGCCTTCGCGGCCTGACGCTGATCGATTTGGGCCTGGATCTCGGCGTCGCTGGGGCCGGGGCTGGTGCTGCTGCTGCTGGTTTTGGCCTCGGTTTCGCTCTGGAGGCCAAGCACTCCGGCCAGTTCCAGCAGCAGCTGGCCTTGCTCCACCAGCTCTGGCGCCCGGGCCTCAGCGGCGGCGCTGCTGTCACCGCGCTCCAGCCGATTGGCGAGGGCTCGCAGGGGCTTGGCCAGCTCGAACAGCACCGCCAGGGCGGCGGAGGTGTTGAGGTCGTCGTCCATGGCGGCGGCGAAGCGCGCACGGGCGGCGGCTAGCTCTGGGGTGGCGCCAGGGTCGGCGCTTGAGGTGGAGGCGGCGAGGCCCAGGGCCGCGTTGAGACCCTTCCAGCCGGTGGCGGCGGCCTCAAGGGCGTCGGCGCTGAAGTCGAGCGGCTTGCGGTAGTGGGCCTGGAGGGTGAACAGGCGCAATGTCATCGGCGTGATGCCGGAATCGAGCAGGGCGCGGATGGTGGTGAAGTTGCCCAGGGATTTGGACATCTTCTGGCCGCCCACATTGACCATGCCGTTGTGCAGCCAATAGCGGGCCAGCTCGTGACCGCTGGCCGCCTCCGACTGGGCAATTTCGTTTTCGTGGTGGGGAAAGATCAGGTCGGCGCCACCGAGGTGGATGTCGATCGTGTCGCCGAGCTCCTCGCGCACCATCGCTGAGCACTCGATATGCCAGCCGGGCCGGCCTGGACCCCAGGGCGACTCCCAGCTGGGTTCGCCGGGTTTACTGCCCTTCCAGAGGGCGAAGTCGAAGGGGTGTTGCTTGCGGGCCTCCTCTGCAGTGGCCACCCGGCCGGCGGCGTTGTCCTGCTGCTCAGCCAGGTCGCGGCCACTCAACTTGCCGTAGCCGGCATGCTTCATCACGGCGAAATAGACATCACCATCGGCGCTGTAGGCGGCCCCCTTGGCTTCCAGTTCGGTGATCAGGCTGCGAATGGCGTCCAGGCTTTGGGTGGCCCGCGGCATACGGTCGGGCGGCAGGATGTTTAGTCGGGCCATGTCGGTCACGAAGGCCTCGATGTTGCGCTCACTCACCGCCTGCATCGAGCTGCCCTCCTCCGCTGCGCGACCCAGGATCTTGTCGTCGATGTCGGTGTAGTTCTGCACAAACGTCACCCGGTAGCCGCTCCACAGCAGGTAGCGCCGCAGCACGTCCCAGGCGATGTAGCTGCGGGCATGGCCCAGGTGGCAAAGGTCGTAGACCGTTACGCCGCAGCAGTAGATGCTCACCTGGCCCGGCTCGAGCGGCTGGAATTCCTCGATGCGGCGCGTGAGGGTGTTGGTGAGGCGCAGGGTCATTGAGCTGCTGGTTACTTGGCTTCCATCCAGTTAGGACCCACGCCCGTCTCCACCACCAGGGGCACCGACAGGGCCACGGCCCGCTCCATGGTTTCACGGGTCAAGGTGAGCACCGCTTCGAGGGCCTCGGGGGCCGCTTCCAGCACCAGTTCGTCGTGCACCTGCAGCAAAAGTCTTGCGGGTAGCTGGGCCGCCTCTAGCTCCCGGTGCAGCTGCACCATCGCCAGCTTGATGATGTCGGCGCTGGATCCCTGGATCGGTGCGTTGGCAGCAGCCCGCAACTGTTGGGCCTCCATGCCACCGCGGCGGGCCACCTCCAGGTCGATCTCGAGGGGATCCTTGCCGCGCAGGCGGCCCAGGCCATTGGGGTCGAAGTGGAATGGGCGGCGGCGGCCCATGATCGTTTCAACGTAGCCCCGGCTCAGGGCCAGCCGCTCCTGCAGCTCCAGGAAGGCAAACACCTTCGGGTAGCGCTGCTTGTACTTACCCAGAAACTCTTTGGCGTCGGCCTGGCTCACGCCCGTTTCCCGGGCGAAGCGCTGGGCGCCCATGCCGTAGATCACGCCGAAGTTGATCGTCTTGCCCAGGCGACGTTCATCCGGCGTCACGGTGTCCTTCTCCAGCAGCAGCCGGGCGGTGAGGGCGTGCACGTCGTCGCCGGTGCGGTAGGCCTCCACCAGCACTGCTTCGCCAGAAAGGTGGGCCAGGATGCGCAGCTCGATCTGGGAGTAGTCGGCGCTGATTAGGCTCCAGCACGCTTCCGGCAGGAAGGCCTTGCGGATTCGCCGCGAAAACTCGGTGCGGATCGGGATGTTCTGCAGGTTGGGGTTGCTGCTGCTCAGGCGCCCGGTGGCGGTGACGGCCTGGTTGAAATCGGTGTGCACCCGCCCGGTTTCCGGCTCCATCAGGGCCGGCAGGGCATCCACGTAGGTGCTCTTGAGCTTGCTGAGGGTGCGGTGCTCCAGCACCAGGGGCACCACTGGGTGATCGGTTTCGAGCTTCTCGAGCACGGTGGCATCGGTGCTCCAACCGGTTTTGGTTTTGCGCGATTTCTTGCGATCCAGCCCAAGGGTGTCGAACAACAGCTCGCCCAGTTGTTTGGGGGAGGCGAGGTTGAAGTCCACCCCGGCGGCGGCCTTGGCCTCGCCCTCAAGGCGATCCAGGGTGATTTTGAGCTCGGCGCTGAGCTCACCCAGGTAGGCGGTGTCGATGCGGATGCCGGTGGCCTCCATCAGGGCCAGCACCGGCTCGAGGGGCAGCTCCAGCTGGTCGAGCAGCTTGGGCAGGGCAGCGCCCATGGCGGTGAGCTCGCGGCGCAGCAGCTGGGCCAGGCGCCAGGTGAGGTGCACATCCATGCCGCAGTAAAGGGCGGCTGCGTCGATCGCCACGGCGGCGAAATTGGCGCCCTTGGGCACCAGCTCGCTGTAGCTGGTGGGGCTGAAGCCGAAGTTGCGCTCGGCCAGGGCATCGAGGCCGTGCTTGTCGCCGGCATCGCGCAGGTAATCGGCCAGCATCGTGTCCATCACCACCCCCTCCAGGGGCAGGCCGTGGCGCAGCAGGATCAGCCGGTCGTACTTGGCGTTTTGCAGGGCCTTGGGGTGGGAGGCGCTGGCCAGCCAGGGGGCCAGCGCCGTGAGCACCGCAGCTAGGGGCAGTTGCTGAATCTGTTGAGGAGGTTGTACATATGTACAACCTCCCGGAGCGCTTTCTGTTGAGGTTCCAGAAGGGATCTTCAGAAGCTCCTGGATGTCCCCGCTGGCTTGGCTCTGCTGCGCGGGGTGCTGCTCGGGAAGTTGGTGGCCGATAGGGATGTAGGCCAGTTCCCCCGGGCCATCTCCCCAGGCCAGGCCGACCCCAACCAACTCAGCCTGGAAGGGATTGAGGCTGGTGGTTTCGGTGTCTAGGGCCACGGGGCGGCCCGGATCTGTGCAGCCGTTGAGGTGCTGCACCAGGGCGGCCAGGGCCTCGGGGCTGGTGACCAGCTGGGGCTTGAGGGCTGGCAGGGCTGGGGCTTCTTCAGGGGGTTTCGCCTCTGGGCTGCCGCTAGTGGCGGTTTGGGCGGCGGCTGTGACGGCTTTGCCGCCCGCGGGGCTGGATCTCTCGCTGGGCTGCGGCGGCACGGCCGAGAACAGCTGGGCGAAGTTGGGCACCTGTTTCACCAGGCTGTACAGCTCCAGCTCCTCCAGGCTGCCGGCCAGGGCTTCGGCCTGCACGGCCCCCAGCTCCAGCCGGGGCTCGCTGGGCAGGGGGATGTCGATCAGGATTTCGGCCAGCATCCGCGAGCGGTAGGCGTTGTCTTTGTCGGCGCGCAGCTTGTCCACCAGGGCTCCCTTAAGCACGCCCTTGGGGTCTTTGGCCTTGGGGCCCGCCTGTTCGAGCGCCTCCAGCGCCGCGTAGATGCCGTCCACATGTTCAAACTCTTTGAGGAGGCTGATGGCGGTCTTGGGGCCCACTCCCTTGACGCCCGGGATGTTGTCGGAGCTGTCGCCCGTGAGCGCCTTGAGGTCGACCACCTCTTCGGGGGTGACGCCGAGCTTGGCGATCACGCCCTCGCGGCGGATCTCGCTGGGGCCACTGTTTTTGGCGTAGGGGCCGCCGCCCATGTAGAGCACGGCGATGTCGCGCTCGTCGTCGACCAGCTGGAACAGGTCGCGGTCGCCCGAGAGGATCCGCACCCGCCAGCCGGCGTTGGCGGCTCGGTTGGCCAGGGTGCCCAGCACGTCGTCGGCCTCGAAGCCCGGTGCCATCGCCAGGGGGATATCGAGGCTATCGGCCAGGATCTGCTGCAGGTTGGCCAGATCGGCGAAGAAGTGCTCCGGCGCCACATCCCGGTGGGCCTTGTAGGCCGCATCGGCCTCGTGGCGGAAGGTGGGTTCGGCCGTGTCGAAGGCCACCACCAGTCCATTGGGCTTGAGGCCTTTGCAGTTGTCGAGCAGGGCCTTTAAGAAGCCGTAGGTGACGCTGGTGGGCACCCCCGCCTTGGTGCTCAGCCCCCCGTCGCCCCCCTTAGCGAAGGCGTAAAAGCTGCGGAAGGCCAGGGAGTGGCCGTCGATCAGCAGCAGCAGGGGCTTGGTGCCAGGGGCCACGGTGCTGCCAGGGTTGATGGGTCGGGTCAGCCTGCCAGAGCTCAGGCTTGCAGTTGGGTCATGGCGATCCGCACCACGGCCTCCGCAGTGCCCAGGGCAGTGCTGCTGTCATTGGCATCGAAGAGATCAGCCGGCGCCTCATCTCCTTGTGGGTAGCGGCTGGCGCTGTTCATGCGCGTGAGCGCCTTGAGATGCAGCTCAGCCAGGTCTGGGAGATCCAGGCCCTGCTGTTGCAGCAGTTCCACCAGTTTTTCGAGGGAGTGGCTGTAGGGCGGGGTGATCCCGGCTGCCAGCACCAGGGCCTTGAGCGCCTTTTCGGCGGCCTGACCCGCCAGGTAGCAGGCCTGGGCATGGAACCCCTGGCCGGCCGTGAAGCGCGCTGCCTCCAGATCGTTTTGGGCCTGGCGGATCCAGGCTTCAACCCGGGGAGTCACGGCTGATCCAGGCGCACGGCGTCGCGGCCGATGGCCCGCCAGTAGGGATCGTCACCCTGCTTCAGTTGCTGCCAGCGCTCCTGGGTCAGCGCAAGCACGTCGTCACCTAGCCGTGCCTCAAGCAGCGCATCGGCCAAGGCATCTGCGGCCACCTGGGTGGGGGCGATGGCCAGCAGGTCTACGTCGGAATAGGCGTCCCAGTCACCGCGGGCTAGCGAGCCGAACAGCCAAATCTCAGCGTTTGTCCAGCCGGCAGCTGTGGTGGCTGCTCCTTGTCGTAAGGCAGAGAGCCGCTCCTGGCGGCGTGAGTTGCGAATAGCGGCCAGGCTTGCCATGGACCCAGATTAGGAGCTGTGACGGATCCGGTCTTGGCGACCACGCTGGCAGCCGCCTTAAGCCCCTGCGGCCAGTACCGCTGGTGGCTGGAGCGGCTGTGGCAGCCGACGGCGCCAAGGCTGCTCTTCATCGGCCTCAATCCGTCGCGGGCCGATGGCCAGCGCGACGATCCCACCCTGCGGCGGTTGGTGGGTTTTGCCCAGCGCTGGGGCTACGGCAGCCTCGAGGTGCTCAACCTCTTTGCGCGCATCAGCCCATCGCCGGCGGTGTTGCGCCGCGTAGCTGATCCGTTGGGGGCAGAGGCTGATTCCTGGATCCGGCGGCGCCTGGCGGCCCAACCTGAAGCCACCCTCTGGCTGGGCTGGGGCAACCAGGGCACCTGGCGGCGGCGCGATCAGGAGGTGCTGGCCTTGGTGCAGGGGCGTGGTCTCTGGGCCCTGGGTCTCACCGCCGCCGGCCAGCCCCGCCATCCCCTCTATTTGGCCAGCGATGTTGCGCTGCAGCCACTCACCTGGCACAACCAACAGACCCTGGGGCATCCTGTGGGCAGCTCCGTTTCGCTGCCTGGCGCGCCCCCATGTCCCGCATCCCCCGCCGCTACGCCGTGCATCTGCATATGAGCGGCGGCCAGACCGAAACCGTCCATTTCCCCACCCTGGAGGCGTTTCAGCAGTGGTATGGCGGGGTGCTTACCGCCTCCGCCCCAGACGCCTTTGTGAATGTGCCGATCGGCGACCTGGAGGGCGAGTATCTGGTCGTGCGACCCAACGGCGTGATTGGCATCCATGTGGAGCCCAAGTTCAACGCCCTCGATGAATGACGCCTGAGCGGCTGGGTCTGCTCTGGGGGGTCACGGTTTTTGCCGGGGCCACAGCTCAGGCCCTGGCCTGGCTCACCGGCTTGCCTGGGGTGGTGCTGCTGCTCAGCGCCGGTCTGGTGATCGGCCGCTCCGGCTTTGGCCTTGTAGAACCCCTCGACCTGGGTGCGGGTCTGGGCACGGTGGTAGGCCTGCTGGTGAGCCTGGTGCTGTTTGACGGTGGCATCAACCTGCGCTTGCCCGGTGATGCCACCAAGCAGGCAGTGCTGCGCATCGTGCTGGTGCGCCTGGTGCTCGGCCTCGCCGCTGGCCTGCAGGCCGCCCACTGGTTGGCGGGGCTGAACTGGTCGCTGGCGGCGGTGTTCAGCGCCATCGTGCTGGCCACTGGCCCCACCGTGGTAAATCCGCTGGTGCGGCAGATCCGCCTGGCGCCGCCCCTGGGCGAGGTGTTGGAGGGGGAGGGCCTGATCCTGGAGCCGATTGGTGCCGTGCTGGCGCTACTGCTTTTGGAGCTGGCCCTTGGCGACCTCCATGGCTGGCGGGAGCTGGCCCTGGGGCTGCTGCAACGGCTCGGCGGCGGTGTGGCGATCGGTGCGCTCTGCGGCTGGCTGCTGGCCGAAGCCCTGCGCCGCATCCCCGCCCAGCCGGCCGGGGCCCTGAGGCTCCAGCTCACCTTGGGCACCTTGTTTCTGATGTTTAGTGGCTGTGAGTTGCTGCTGCCCGAATCGGGGCTGCCAGCGGCCGTGGCTGCTGGTGTGGTGGTGGGTCGCCGGCCCGATACCGATGCCGCCGAGCTCGATGAGTTGATTCGTCAGTTGGCCCAGCTGGCGATCACGATGCTTTTTCCCCTCCTGGCCGCAGATGTGAGCTGGGCCGAACTCAGCCCCTTGGGCTGGGGAGGGGTGGCCTGCGTGCTGAGTTTGATGCTGCTGGTGCGCCCCGTGGCCATCGGCCTGGCTACCTGGGGCCTCGATTTCAGCCTGCCCCAACGGGCCCTGATGAGCTGGCTGGCGCCCCGCGGCATCGTTACCGCAGCGGTGGCCAGTCTGTTTGCGATTCGGCTTGAGCAGGCGGGAGTGGTGGGGGCCGGCCGTCTTCAGGGGTTGGTGTTTCTGACGATCCTGCTCACCGTGGGGCTGCAGGGCCTAAGCGCCGGCCCCCTGGCCCGCTGGCTTGGCCTCTCAGAGGCAGCGGGCGATGCGGGGGCGGTCGTCGCCGCATCGGTGCAGCAGGAGCCAGGTGGCCAGTAGGTCTGGTCCCTGGAGGCTGCCGAGCAGCGCTGCCCGCAGGCTCTTCATGATCACGCCCTTCTTGACGCCAGCGGCAGTTGCGGCCTCGCCAAGCAGCGCCTGGGCCTGATCGGGCTCCAGGGCACCAGGCGGCAACTGCTCCAGTAGGGCTGCCAGAGCTGGGCGGGCACCCTCGAGTTCGAGCTGGGCGCTGGCAGCTTCGTTGAGGGCTGGGGTTGCAAAGAAGGGCCGGGCCTGGTCGACACCGTCGGCCAGCAGGGTAAGGGAGGGGCCGAGCAGCTCACATAGCTGTAGCTGCCAGGCGGGATCTGCGCTGATGCCGCTGGAATCAGCCGGCCAGCCCGCGGCGGCCCAGAGGGGCAGAAGCTGCTGCCGCAGGGCCTCGGCCCCCAGCTCGTGCAGTACCTGGCCGTTTAGCCAGTTGAGCTTGTCCCAGTCGAAGCGAGCGCCGGCGCGGTTGACCCGCTCGAAGGAAAACGCTGCCGCGGCCTCAGCCAGGCTGAATCGCTCGCCCATCCCCTCCGGCGGCGACCAGCCCAGCAAGGTCATGTAGTTGGCCAGGGCTTCAGCGGTGTAGCCCATCTGCCGAAAGTCGCTCACCGAGGTGACGCCGTCGCGCTTGGAGAGCTTTTTGCCCTCCTGGTTGAGGATCAGGGGGGTGTGGGCAAACACCGGGGGCTCGGCGCCAAGGGCTTGATAAAGCAGCAGCTGTTTGGCGGTGTTGGCGATGTGGTCTTCGCCGCGGATCACATGGCTGATCGCCATGGCGGCATCGTCCACCACCACCACCAGGTTGTAGAGGGGGTCGCCGATTTGGTCGGCGGCGGCGCGGCGGGCGATCACCATGTCGCCACCTAGATCGGCGCCGGCCCAGCGCATTTCGCCCCGCACCAGGTCGCTCCAGGTGATCGTGGCTTCGTCGTCGATGCGGAAGCGGATGGTGGCTTGGCGCCCCTCGGCGATGAAGGCCTGTTGCTGCTCGGCGGTTAGATCGCGATGGCGGTTGTCGTAGCGGGGGGCCTGCTTGCTGGCCGCCTGCTGCTCCCGCATGGCGGTGAGTTCCGCCTCGTTGGCGTAGCAGCGGTAGGCGTGGCCGGATGCAAGCAGTTGCTCGATGGCGGCCCGGTGCTCGCTGATGCGAGCGCTCTGAATCACGGGTTCGCCATCCCATTGCAGCCCCAGCCACTGCAGCCCTTCGAGGATGTTGGTGGTGTATTCGGGCTTGCTGCGCTCTTTATCGGTGTCTTCAATGCGCAGCAAAAACTGACCGCCCAGGCGGTGGGCGTAAAGCCAGTTAAAAACTGCTGTGCGAGCGGTGCCTATGTGCAGCGTGCCCGTTGGGCTCGGGGCGAGGCGAACCCGCACCTGGCGATCTGAAGAAGGTTGCCCTGCTACTGACTGCGCAGCATCCAAAGGGACAACTCCTAATTGAAATGGAACGGGACTGACGGGATTCGAACCCGCAACTTCCGCCGTGACAGGGCGGTGCTCTAACCGGTTGAACTACAGTCCCAGGCAGCTTTGTGAGCTAACTGTGTCGCCGTGGCGACTTTGAAAGTATCCGTGATTACCGGTCCGCTCGTCAACCAATTGGTTTAGGGCAGACCGGCATTGCGGATCGGCATTAAAGCCGCATGAATCTCAAGGCCTAAACCCTGCTGGCTCAATCAAACGAACCTGATTGCCTCGGGCTGTGAATTCACGACCTTGGTCGCTCTGCACAACCACCCTGCCACCGGATTTCACCCGGATCACCCGAGCTCGAACCCAGCCCAGAGCGGCTGATTCGAGCACCTTGACCACATCCCCGGGTTGTAAATCCAACTCCATGCTCAAACCAGCAAACTGCAAATTGGGGCATCGAACGCGCCGTGGAGGACTTGAACCCCCGACATCAGGTTTTGGAGACCTGCGTTCTACCAACTGAACTAACGGCGCATGGCCGATGCCCCGTAAATAGGAGGCCGCAGCTAATCAGCCAGCTGTCTAAAGGAATCTCAAGACGGTAGGCTGATGTTGCGTTGGCAACCTCAGCGGTCGAAGCGTTGCTTGACGCGCGTGGCTTTACCCACCCGGTCGCGCAAGTAGAAAAGCTTCGCCCGACGCACCTTACCTCGGCGCTCCACATTGACGGAGGCAACTTGAGGACTGTGAAGCATGAAGACCCGCTCCACGCCAATGCCCTGGAAGATCCGGCGAACAGTGATCGTCTCGTTGAGGCCGCCATGGCGCTTAGCGATCACCACGCCCTCATAGGGCTGCACGCGCTCCTTATTGCCTTCGCGGATGCGCACCCCCACCTTGACGGTGTCGCCGACGTAAATGTCGGGCAGCTCGTCTTTAAGTTGCTCTGCCTCAAAGGCCCGGATCAGCTCTTGGGCGCTGAGTTTGCCGGTTTTGACCTGCGTGGCTGCGGGTTTTTCTTGCACCGCGGTGGCCGCAGGAGCTGCAGTCCTCTCGGTGGCCGCAGGAGCTGCCGTGCTCTCGGTGGCGTCTACCACCTGATCAGCTGCTTGATTTTCTGTCGACTCCGTTGCCATCTCAGCTCCGCTACGCCTGGCCAAAGATGCAGTGTACCGGCTCGTGGTGCCCCGTTTTCTATTCCGGCTTTGCCACAGCGGTCCAGTCCCATTGGTAGCTTTCAGTTCTGCCCTACATCGCTGCCGGATAGCTGCCGGTGGGTCATTGCATGAATCTGTTTGCCGACCTACTTGCCAGCACCAAGGGCGCGGCGGTTGCCTCCCCCACCGTTGAAACCGGTCCACGCATCCAAAAGGGAAGGCGCGGCGTTGAAATCAAGTCGGCCCGCGAGATCGACACCATGCGCAAGGCCAGCCGGATTGTGGCCACGGTGCTGCGTGAAATTCTGGAGCTGGCGGCTCCCGGCATGAGCACCGGCGACCTCGATCGCCATGCCGAGAAGCGCATCCGCGAGATGGGTGCTACTCCCAGTTTCAAGGGGTATCACGGTTTCCCGGCCAGTATTTGCGCCTCAATCAACAACGAAGTAGTCCACGGCATCCCGAACAGCAAACGGGTTATTCAGGCCGGCGACCTGGTGAAGATCGATACCGGTGCCTACTTCGACGGCTATCACGGCGACAGCTGCGTCAGCCTTTGTGTAGGTGAAGGCGCCACCGAGGAGGCCCAGACCCTCTGCCGGGTGGCCCAGGAATCGCTGATGCAAGGGCTGCGCCAGATCAAGGCGGGCAACACCTTGCTCGACATTGCTGGAGCGGTCCAAGACCACGTCGAGGCCCACGGTTTTGCGGTGGTGGAGGACTACACGGGCCATGGAGTGGGCCGCAATCTGCACGAGGAGCCCTCGGTGTTCAACTTCCGCACCCGAGATCTGCCCAACATGAAGCTGCGCCCGGGCATGACCCTTGCGGTGGAGCCGATTCTCAACGCCGGCAGCAAGGCCTGCCGCACCCTCAAGGATCGCTGGACCGTGGTGACCGTTGATGGCAGCTGGTCGGCCCAGTGGGAACACACCATCGCCGTAACCAGCGACGGTTGCGAAATCCTCACCGACCGCGATTTCTAGGGCTGGCCGGGGCTTGGCCGCGTCAGCAGCTTGAAGTAGCCCCAACGCGCCAGGGTGCTTAGCGGCATCAACAGATAGGTGAGGGGGTTTGGGGTCACGATGATCAGGCTGAGCCCTAATCGGGCCTGGGCAATTACCTGATTGGCCACGAATCCCGGCCCCATCACCCCGATTGGGTTGAGGCTTGAGCGGAATGGCCCCAGCACCAGCCTGCGGATGCGCAGGGGCCCGCTGGCACCAGAGAGATCCAGGGCACGCAGGCTCACCAAACTGCCTAGCAGCCGTTTGCTCAATTCATAGAGAGGGCTGAGGGCTGGCTGGATCTCCGCCTCCGAGGTGTTGATCCACACCTCGGGCTTGGGCCGCTCTGGGCGGTGGCTTTGTTGCACCACCTCGGCAAACAGCTCCAGCAGCCGCCAGCTGCTAAGGGCATTCACCTCCAGGGCAAGCGCCGTGGCAGAGCGGCTGCGGAGCTGTTGCTGGTTGATGCCGTGGTTCAGCACCAGGATGTCTACCCGCTCCAGTAGCCCACGTAGCTCCTGCTCCTGGCCGCATTGCCAGCAGACCTGCTCTAGGGGAATCGCTGTGCCAGCAGGATCCAGCAGGAGCAGGGGTTCGCTGCTGCTGGTGAGGGCTACCAGCGAGGCGCCCTGCTGGGATAGCTCCTGGAGCAGGGCCCGACCCAGGCTGCCGCTCGCACCAGTAACCGCGATCCGGCATCCATCAAAATTGGTCATCTGCCTGGCATAAACGGCGGCCGACGCGTCAGCATGGCCGGAAATAGTTGACGTATTCGCCGCCTTGATGCCCACTGGCATGTTCCCTGAGACTGTTGCCCCCTTAGTGCCCCTATTTGCTCCCTACTGCGGTGGGCTGGGGCGGCTGATGCCTTTAGAGAGTGCTTTGGCGATCCTGCTGGCGGGCGATTGGGCCGGTAAGCGCCTGCTGCAGGGGGGGCGTAGCCACATGCTGCGGCTTAGCTGGAGTGGTGAGACCGCACCCCAGGAAATTCTCCACTGCGATTTGACTTTTCCTGACTTACCAGAGGTGAAGTACAGCTTTGACCTGCCCTGCCACCAGCTGGTGCAGTGGTTGATGGATCGGGAGGGGGAGCAGTTGCCGGCGAGTTTCTGGCAGTGGCTGTTGCTGGGTCAGCAGCCCCTTGCTACCGAAGCAGTGGGCAGCGCCGCCTAAATTTCGCTTCAAGACACCCCCAAGCGAGGTTGACCGATGGCCCCCACCTTGCTGATCGGCTCCTGCGAATCCTTCAGTGGCAAATCGGCGGTGGTGCTTGGCATGGCCCGCCAGCTGGCTCGTCAAGGGGTACCGGTGCGTTTTGGCAAGCCCCTAGCCACCAGCCTCGATAGCCCGGTGGATGCTGCCAGCCAGGCGCCTTTGCTGGATGCCGATGTGCGTTTCATCGGCGCCACCCTGGGGCTTCCGGAAGCCAACCTGATTCCCTCCCTGCATGTGCTCGATCCGGCCACGGCAGAGCGGCGGCTGCTGCAGGGTGACTTGGATCCCGGCTCGGGTTTTGAGCAGCTGCGTCAGCAGCTGGCCGCCGCCAGCGACGGGCTCACCCTGCTGGAAGCTGCCGGCAGCCTGCATGAGGGATTGCTTTACGGCCTCAGCCTGGCCCAGCTGGCCCGGGGCTTGGAGGCATCGGTGTTGCTGGTGCATCCCTGGATCGATAGCTGCAGCATCGACCCGCTCCTGGCGGCTCAGGCCGAGTTGGGTGAGCATCTGGCGGGGGTGGTGCTCAATGCAGTCAAGCCGGGGCTTGTGGCCCAGCTGTGCGCCGAAGTGGTACCTGCCCTGGAGAGCCTTGGTTTGCCGGTGCTTGGCGTCATGCCCCAGAGCCCGCTGCTGCGCAGTGTCACGGTGGAGGAGCTGGCCCTGCGGCTCGGTGCCCAGGTGCTGTGCTGCCCGGAACGGCTCGATCTCCTGGTGGAAACCCTCTCGATTGGCGCCATGAACGTCAACTCGGCAATGGAGTTTTTCCGGCGTCGCCGCAACATGGCGGTGGTGACGGGCGCTGATCGCACCGATATTCAGCTGGCAGCCCTGGAGGCCTCAACCCAGTGCCTGATTCTCACGGGCGCTGGAGATCCGCTGCCCCAGCTGCTCAACCGGGCCGAGGAGCTCGAAGTGCCCCTGCTCAAGGTGGAGCACGACACCCTCACTACGGTGGAAGTTATTGAGCAGGCCTTTGGTCATGTGCGTCTGCACGAAGTGGTGAAGGCAAGCTTTGCCTTCCGGCTGGTGGAAGAGCATTGCAATTTCGAGCGCCTGTTTGCTCGGTTGCAGTTGCCCGCGTTAATGAAATAACGCTGCTAGTTTCAAAGGACTGGCAGGTGGCTACTGGTGTCGCGGTCCCTTGATCTTCCGTCGATTGATCGTATCGACACCCTGGCCCAGGAACTGGCGATGCTCCAGGACCGCAGCAAGCGTCGGATTGCAATTTTGGGCAGTCGCCATGTGCCCGTGGTTTCGATCCATCTGGTCGAATTAGTGGCCCGCTCCCTGGCCCAGGAGGGTCACAATCTGATCACCTCTGGATCTCAGGGCGTTAATGCGGCGGTGATTCGCAGCGTGCTGGAGATTGATCCGGCCAGGCTCACCGTGCTTTTGCCCCAGAGCCTCGATCGCCAACCCGGAGAGTCTCGCGATCAATTGGAGCGAGTGCTGCATCTGGTGGAGAAGCCAGAGCACGATGAGCTGCCCCTGCCGATGGCAAGCAGCCTCTGCAACCAAGACATCATCAGTCGTTGCGATCAGCTGATTTGTTATGCCTTCCACGACAGTGAAACCTTGCTAGCCAGCTGCCGGGTCGCGGAGGACATGGGCAAGGTGGTGAGCGTGATGTTCTTCGATTAAATCTGACGACTAGGAGCCCAGCAGCGCTTTTAGGCCTTCCACGTAGAGCAAGCCGCTGCAGGTGAGAGAGCCTGCCCAGCAGAGGCCTCGCAGCGGTGGCACGTTGCCTACGTACATGCCGATGTAGGCCAGGCGCAGCAGGGGATGGATCCAGGCCGCGGCGATGGCTACCGGGCTGGTGACACCCGCCACCAGGCACAGCAGGGCAGCGGGCGCGTGCAGGGTGAAGGCTTCAAAGCAGTTTTGGTGGGCCCAGGCCGCCCGCTTGCCCCAGGCCGGCAGCCGCTCAAACATGGCCCGCGGGGCGGCCAGGTCGGCCATCTGGAAATTGGCCTGGGAGCGGGCGGCGCCCAGGGGCACGGTGCTGAATACCACCACGCCAGCTGCCAGCAGCAACGACCAGGCGAAAGGGGCGAGGGCGGAGGTCATGAACTGCAGGCGCAATCAGTGCTTGGTCAGGCTGACAGGCCGCCCCTACGATCCGTGAACGTCTCCGACCTCCAAACTGCGCCCCATGGCCGACACCTATTCCTTCGATGTGGTGAGCGATTTCGATCGCCAGGAGCTCGTCAACACCATCGATCAGGTGCGCCGCGACGTGGGCACCCGCTACGACCTCAAGGATTCCAACACCGAAATCGAGGTGGAGGAGGCGAGCCTCACCATCACCACCGCCAGCGACATGACCCTCCAGGCCGTGGAGGACGTGTTGCGCCAGAAGGCAACCAAGCGCAACCTCTCGCTGAAGATCTTTGACTTCCAGAGCCCCGAGCCCGTGGGGGGCAACCGGGTCAAGCAGGTGGTGAAACTGCGCAAAGGCCTGAGCTCTGAGCTGGCCAAGCAACTGAGCAAAACCGTGCGCGACGAACTCAAAAAGGTCACCGTGTCGATCCAGGGCGACAGCCTGCGGATCACCGGCAAAAACAAGGACGACCTGCAGCAGGCGATCAACTTGCTCAAGGCCCAGGACGTGGAAGTGCCTTTGCAGTTTGAGAACTACCGCTGAGCCGGTGCAGCCGGTCTGTTCCGCCCCGGGCTGGCGGTTCTGGGTTGATCGGGGTGGCACCTTCACAGACGTGGTGGGCTGCAGCCCAGCTGGCGAGCTGCTGGTGCGCAAGGTGCTGTCGGTGCAGCCGGAGTGCCCGGGGGACCCGGCCGTGCGGGCGATAGCTGCGCTGCTGAGCCGGGAGCCCGGCGTTGTGGCCGGCAGCCCCCTGCCGCTGGGATTGGTGCGGGAGGTGAGGCTCGGCACCACCGTGGCCACCAATGCCTTGCTGGAGCAGCGCGGTGCCGGGGTGGTGCTGCTGATCAACCGCGGCTTTGCCGACCTGCTGAGCATCGGCGACCTGCACCGCCCCGACCTCTTTGCCCTGGCCATTCAGCGGCCCAACCCCTTGCGGGTGCGGGTGCTGGAGGTGGAGGGGCGCCTGGATGCGCAGGGATTCGAGCTTGCACCGCTCCAGTGGGGAGAGGATTTGCAGCAGCAGCTGCTGCAAGCCCAGGCCGACGGCTACAGCAGTTGCGCGGTGGCCCTGCTGCACAGCACCCGCAATTCCAGCCAGGAGCTGCAGCTGGAGCAGTGGCTCGCACCCCTGGGTTTCGAGGCCGTGGTGCTCTCCCATCGGCTCAGTGGCCAGCCCCGGCTGGTGCCCCGCGGCCAGACCGCCCTGGTGGAGGCGGCGGTGGCACCGGTGCTGGGCCGCTACCTGCGCCAGGTGCAGCGGGCCTTGGGGCCAGCAACCCGGCTGCGGGTGATGCGATCCAGTGGGGCTCAGGCAGCGCCTGAGCTGCTGCTGGCCAAAGACACGATCCTCTCGGGGCCGGCTGGAGGCATGGTGGGCGCCGTGGCAGTGGGCAGGAGGGCCCTTGCTGCCGCTGGGCTGCCGCCGCAGCCGATCGTTGGTTTCGACATGGGTGGCACCTCCACCGATGTGTTCCATTTCGATGACCGCTGCGTGTCAAACGCTGGTGGTGATCTGGCCTGGGAGCGCAGCCCTGCCACCGAGATCGCTGGGCTGGAATTGCAAGCTCCGATGTTGCCGATTCACACCGTGGCTGCTGGCGGCGGCTCGGTGCTGCGCTTTGACGGCAGGCGGCTGCAGGTTGGGCCAGTTTCTGCAGGAGCTGATCCCGGTCCGGCGGCTTACCGCCGCGGCGGACCGCTAACCATCACCGATGCCAATGTGCTGCTCGGTCGCCTGCCGCTTGCCGCCCTGCCGGCTGTGTTTGGCCCCCAGGGCGACCAACCCGCTGATGGGGAAGCGGTGCGGCGAGGGTTTGCGGAGCTGGCGTTTGAGATGGCCGCGGTGGCTCCCGGGATAACTCCGGAGCGGCTGGCGGCAGGGGCCCTGCAGATCGCCATTGAAACGATGGCGGAAGCCCTGCGCCGCATCTCGATCCAACGCGGCCACGACCTGCGCGAGGCCCTGTTGGTGAGCTACGGCGGGGCTGGCGGTCAGCATGCCTGCCGCCTGGCTGAGGTGCTGGCTGTGAGGCGGGTGTTGCTCCACCCCTTGGCGGGGGTGCTTTCCGCCTATGGCCTCGGCATGGCCGAGCAGAGCCTGCTGCTGGAGTGCTCGCCGCGGTTGCCGCTGCGCCCCGACAGCCTGCCCTTGCTGCGTCAGCGCTGCGCCGAGCTGGAGCAGCAGGGGCTCGCCGACCTGCGCCGGCTGGGGGATTTGGCCGAGGGGGCCTCTGGCCGGATTGGGGTGCAGCTGGAGCTGCGGGCTGCCGGCAGCGAGCGGGGTCTGGAGGTGGCGTGGTTGCCCAACGAGCAAGGGGTTGAAGACCTGCAGCGAGGTTTTAGCGCCGCCCATCTGCAGCGCTTCGGTTATCGCCCGGTGGGCGAAGACTGGATCGTGGAGCGCCTGCTGGTGGAGCTGGCTCCCCCGGCAGTGGTTGGCGGGCTGGCGGTGGTTGGAGCTGTTGCTGAGGGCCCTATTTTACCTATAGACAGTCTTTCCCCAACCACTCCCCTGTGGCTGGGCGAGGAGGCCGGCTGGCGGCCGGTGCCGCTGTGGCAGCGCTCCCAACTGCAGCCCCAGCAAAGGCTCGAGGGTCCAGCTCTGGTTGTCGATGCGACCACTACCACCGTGCTGGAGCTCGGCTGGCAAGCCCTGGTGCTTGCAGATGGAGCCCTGCTGTTGGAGCGGGACGGCGCGGCGGCGGCCAACAGCGGGGTTGGCCAGGCTGGTGATCAGGCTGTTGAACATGTGGAGCAGGGGCCCGATCCCAGCCTGCTTGAGCTCTACAACCACCGCTTTGCTGCCATCGCAGAGCAGATGGGTGGGCGGCTGCAGCAGAGCGCCCGTTCGGTGAACATCCGCGAGCGGCTCGATTTCTCCTGCGCCCTCTTCGATGCTGCGGGTCAGCTGATAGCCAATGCCCCCCATATTCCGGTGCACCTCGGTTCGATGGGCGACAGCGTGGTCAGCCTGCTTGCCGCCATCGCCCGGGGTGAGCGCCAGCCATTGGCTTCTGGCGATGTAGTGCTGTCAAACAATCCCTATAACGGAGGTACCCACCTACCAGACATCACCGCTATTACGCCGGTTTTTGTCCCTGGCTTGGGCGACTCCCAGGCTGAGGCCCCGTTGTTTTTTGTGGCCTGCCGCGGCCACCACGCCGATGTGGGTGGCATCACCCCTGGCTCGATGCCGGCCTTCAGTCGCAGCATCGACGATGAGGGCCTGTTACTCGACAACGTGCCGTTTTTGAGCAACGGCAACTTTGATGAGTTGGTGTGGCGGCAGCGACTAGCTGCAGGTAGCCATCCAGTACGCAACGCCGACCAGTTGCTAGCCGATCTGCAAGCCCAGGCGGCGGCTAACCGGTTGGGTGTTCAGGAGCTGGGGCGCTTGATTGAGCGCCATGGCCTCGACGAGGTGAGGGCCTACATGGCCCACGGGCAAGCCCATGGTGCCGAGGCGGTGGGCCAGGCACTTGTGCACCTCAGCAGCGGGTCTGCTCGGGTGGAGCTCGACCACGGCGCCTTCATCCAGGTAGCTGTTCGCATCGACGCTGAGGCTCGCCGGGTTCAGGTTGACTTCAGCGGCACCTCGCCCCAGCACAGCGGCAATCTCAACGCCCCATTAGCTGTAACCAAGGCTGTGGTGCTTTATGTGTTTCGCTGCTTGGTGGGCGAACAGATCCCTCTCAATGCCGGCTGCTTCGAGCCGATTGAGCTGATCGTGCCCCAGGGGTCCCTGCTGCATCCCAATCCGCCGGCCGCGGTTGTTGCCGGCAATGTGGAAATCTCTCAAGCGGCAGCCAACGCTCTGTTTGCGGCGCTGGGGGTGCAAGCCGCCGCCCAGGGCACGATGAACAACCTCAGCTTTGGCAATGGCCAATGCCAGTACTACGAAACGATCGGTGGAGGCAGCGGTGCTGGCATCCGCCCCGGTGGTGCGGGCTTTGACGGGGCTGCTGCTGTGCAGAGCCACATGACCAATTCCCGCATCACCGACCCGGAAATTTTGGAAACGCGCTTTCCGGTGCGGCTGGAGCGCTTTGGGATCCGGGCCGGATCGGGCGGGGATGGGCGGTTTCGGGGAGGTGATGGGGCGGTGCGGCAGGTGCGTTTTTTGGCCCCGATGACCGTTGCCCTGATCTCCGGTGCGCGGCGTGTGGCTCCCGCGGGGTTGGCCGGCGGGCTGCCGGGCGCCTGCGGCCGCAACACCTGGATAGGTGTTGATGGCTCGAGCCGGCAGCTCGACGGCTGCTGCGAGCTGGAGCTCCAGCCGGGTGAAGCCCTGCGCATTGAGACCCCCGGAGGTGGGGGCTACGGCGCCCCCAGTAGGCCATGAGCGCTGTTGCCATCAAATGGTTTGTCGCTGGTGACGACGGTGTTTGGTTCACCAGCCCCAAAACCGAGGCGATAGTGGAGGCGATTGGGAACTAAGTAGTTATTAAGGCTGGCTAGGTGGGGCCGTGAGCAGGTTGATGGCGGAAAACGCCATGCCAATGCCAAACAACATGCCGATCGCCCAGATGCTGTCTGAGGGCCATTCGGCAATCAGCATGCCGCCGAGTACGGCGGTGACGATGCCGTCAATCAGCACCAAGCCACGAGCCGCTCCCTGGCCGGTGGCCGCGGCGGCTAGCTCCATCACGCCCTCGAAAGCAAGCAGGAAGCCGACAAACAGCGTCAAGCTCACCTCACTGGCAACTGGGAATGCCAGCACCCAGACGCCGCCGCCTAGATAAAGCAGACCTGAGAACAGGCGGAAGATTTTTCCTTTGATATCGGCTTCGCCAGTGAGACGCAGTATTTGGGACACCCCGGCAATCACTGATACGGCCCCAACGGCGATGGTGAGCAAGGTGGCCGAGACAAATGGCAGCACCACCGACAGCCCGGCCGCAGCAAACAGCAGGGCCGCGGTGACCCAGCGCAGGGCGGGAGAAGCAGGAACTGTCACCGGCATAAAAGCAATTAGTTTTCAACTTTAATCGCCGCGCAACAAAGGCCCGCTGTCAGGAAATGCTCATGGCTGTGTAGCAAAGCATCACGGCTTTCGGCGTTGCTGGTTGGCTCTCTCCAGCGTGGAGATCAATCGTGTTTGGTATGGGCACCATGCTTGAGCTGCTGCCGCCGCTCAACGAGCACAACCTCCCTTGGATGGACACCATCCATCCGATCGTTGTGCACTTCGTAATCGCCATGGGGCTGATCTCTTTTGTATTTGATTTGATCGGAGTGGTGACCCGCCGGTCAGCGCTGTTTGAGGTCAGTTTCTGGAACCTGCTGTTTGCCACTGCAGCTATTTTTGTGGCGATCATGTTCGGACAGGTTGAGGCGGGGCTGGCCAATCCCTATGGCGCCTCCCGCGACATTCTCAACCTGCACAGCACGATCGGCTGGTCGCTGGCTGGAGTGCTGTCGATGATGTCGGGCTGGCGTTATGTAATTCGCAGTAAGGACCCCCAGCAGTTGCCCTTGGCATTTCTAGGCGCGGGAGGCCTGCTCAGTGCCCTGATCGTGTTGCAGGTGACCCTCGGCAACCAACTCATCTGGGTGTACGGCCTGCACACGGTGCCGGTGGTGCAAGCCATGCGCTCGGGGCTGGTGTGATGGCTGCCTTCATTCCGGCGGGCTCACCGATTGAGCAGTTGGCAGCTGATCTAGGGCCCAACGGGCTTCCCTATGCCTTGCCAATTCACCCCAACCTGGTGCATTTCACCATCGGGCTTTTTGTGATTGCCATCGCCTTTGATATAGCTGGTGCCCTATATCCGGTGGAGAAGCGGGTGTTCCGCTTCCTGGCCCTGCCGGTGACCCGCGGCGGCTTCCACGATGTGGGTTGGTACAACCTGCTGGCCTGCGCCATCGTTACCTTCTTCACGGTGGCCGCTGGCTTCTACGAGATGTTGCTGGCGGTGCCCCTGCCCGGAGTCACCAGCAGCATCGGGCTAAAGAGCATGGAGACGATGCTTTTGCATGGCGTCGGTGGGGTTGTGATCCTTCTGGTGATCGTCGCCATGACTGTGTGGCGGGGTTATCAGCGCTTTGTCTGGCGTCGTGACATGGGGCGTCAGGTGCAGTGGCTCTACCTGCTGGTGGGCCTGGGCTTATTTCTTGTGATCGGGCTGCACGGCACCCTCGGCGCCGAGCTTGCAGCTGAATTCGGTGTTCACATCACCGCCGATCAACTTCTTGCCGCTGGCGCTGATCTCAAGGAGGCCCTGCCGTGAGTAATTCCTCTGACCGCTCCCGTCTGCCGATCAGCGGCCTGGGCTTGGTGGCCCTGCTTGGGTGGATCGGTTTGCTGGTGGCCTTGAGCTGGTGGATGGCCCAGCAGTCCTACAGCTGGCTGCCGGTGCAGGCATCTACCGCGGCACCACTGGTTGATGGGCTGTTCAGCTTTGAAACGGGCGTCGGTACTTTCGTGTTTGGGGCGGTGGTGTCGGTGATGGCTTGGGTGCTGCTTAAGCACCGCGCTGAGAAATACGACGAGAGCGATGCGGAGCCGATTGAGGGAAATACCCGCCTCGAGGTGATCTGGACGGTCATTCCCCTACTGCTGGTGATGGCCATCGCTGTTTACGCCATGCGCGTCAACACCAAACTCGGAGTTCTTGGGCCGATGGAGCACATCCATTTGGCTAATCCGGTGGAAGACCAGGGGGGCTACGCCGCCGATCGCTTGCCAGCCGAGCAGGTGGAGGTGATTGCTCGCCAGTGGTCTTGGGAATTTCGCTATCCAAGCGCCAATGTTTCCACCACCGAGCTGCACCTGCCGGTTGATCAGCCCGTCAGCTTCCGTTTGGTGTCAGACGACGTTATTCATGGCTTTTTCATTCCTGCCTTCCGCCTCAAGCAGGACGTAATTCCTGGCCGGGCGATCAACTTCAATCTCACTCCAACGCGGGAGGGGCGCTACCGCCTGCGCGATTCCCAGTTCAGTGGCACCTGGTTTGCCGCCAACCAGGCCGATGTGGTGGTCGAGAGCTCCGAGGCCTACCAGGCTTGGCTGAAAATTGCCGCTAGCCAGCCGCTGCAGCCCGGTTTAAGTGATGCAGTAATCGAGTACGGCGAGCGCAAACAGCTGAAAAATCCAGGCTGGGCCACCGTGCCGCCAGCTCCACCGCCCCAGGTGAACGTTCCCGGATCCAACTCCCTGCCGCACGACGCCTGAGCCCGATGACCTCCGCTACCTTCCCGCCCAGCCCTCCCGAAAACACCTCCTGGAGCCGCTACTTCGGCTTCAACACCGATGCCAAGGTGATTGGCATTCAGTACATCGTTACGGCCTTTTTCTTCTTTCTGATCGGTGGCCTGCTGGCCATGATCATTCGCGGTGAACTGATCACGCCAGCGGCCGACCTGGTCGACCGCACGGTGTACAACGGCATCTACACGATGCATGGAACCATCATGCTGTTCCTGTTCATCTTTCCGGTGCTGAATGGCCTCAACAACCTGCTGATCCCCACAATGATCGGCGCTCCAGATATGGCCTTTCCGCGGCTAAATGCGGTGGCCTTCTGGCTGGTGCCCATTTTTGGTGTCCTGTTGATCGGCAGCTTTTTCGTTCCTGGTGGGCCGGCCTATTCAGGCTGGTGGTCCTATCCACCGGTTAGCACCCAGAACCCGCTTGGCCACTTTATTAATGGCCAAGGCCTGTGGATCACAGCCGTGGCCCTTTCGGGGGTTTCCTCGATCATGGGCGCGATCAATTTCGTGACCACGATTCTGCGGATGCGGGCTCCTGGCATGGGTTTCTTCAGGATGCCCGTGTATTGCTGGACGGCTCTTGCCGCCCAAAGCCTGCAGTTGATCGGCCTGCCGGCCCTTACCGGTGGGGCGGTGATGTTGCTGATGGACCTGAGCTTTGGCACCAGCTTTTATCAACCAGAGGGAGGTGGCGACCCAGTGCTTTATCAGCACTTTTTCTGGTTTTATTCACACCCGGCCGTGTATGTGATCATTCTGCCGGTGTTTGGTATCTTCTCCGAGCTGTTCCCGGTTTACTCACGCAAGCCACTATTCGGCTACGTCTACGTCTGCCTGGCCTCCTTCATCATCGTGGCACTGGGTTTAGTTGTGTGGGTGCACCACATGTTCCCCAGTGGGGTAGCGCAGTGGATGCGCAACTTCTTCATGTTTTCCACCATGCTGATTGCCGTGCCCACGGGGGTGAAGGTGTTTGCCTGGCTGGGAACTATTTGGCGCGGAAAACTGCGACTCACTACACCGATGCTTTTTTGCCTGGGTGGCCTGTTCAACTTTGTGTTTGCTGGCATCACCGGCATCATGCTGGCCACGGTGCCGGTCGATATTCACGTATCGAACACCTATTTCGTGGTGGGTCATTTCCACTATGTGATCTATGGGGCAGCGGTGATGGGAATCTTTGCCGCTATCTATCACTGGTTTCCCAAATTTATTGGCCGAATGCCTTACGAGGGCCTTGGCAAGCTCCATTTCCTGCTCACCTTCATCGGTGCCAACCTCAATTTTCTGCCCATGCACCCCCTCGGTTTGATGGGTATGCCCCGGCGGGTTTCCAGCTACGACCCGGAATTCGCCTTCTGGAATGTGCTGGCCAGCCTGGGTGCCTTCTTGCTGGGAGTGTCGATTATTCCCTTTCTCCTCAACATGGTGAGTGCCTGGGTGCGGGGCCCGAAAGCCCCCCATAACCCCTGGAATGCCATTGGTCTTGAGTGGCTGCTGCCATCACCGCCACCTGAAGACAACTTTGGTGAGCACGTGCCGACCGTGATTTCACGCCCCTATGGTTACGGCACTGGAGAGCCACTGGTTGAGCACCAGGCAGAGATTGAAAATCAGCTCACCCTTCAGGAGGCCAGCGCATGACTGCTACACCTCATTTGAACACTGAGCACCCGAAGCACAACCTCACTGGCTTCATCATCTTTCTCTGTTCTGAGAGTGTCATCTTTTTGGCATTCTTTAGCGGTTTTGCACTGCTGAAAACCGCTGCGCTCAATTGGCTACCCCCCGGTGTGGAAGGCCTCGAGTGGCGTACGCCCCTACTCAACACGGTGGTATTGATTTCGAGTTCTGGCACGATCTGGCTGGCAGAGCGCTGCATGAGCAAGGGGAATCTGATCGGATTTAGGGCTTTTTGGCTACTCACCATGGCCCTTGGTGCCTATTTCCTCTACGGCCAAGCCGTTGAGTGGAGTGGTCTGCAGTTTGGCTTCACCAGTGGCGTATTCGGCGGCACCTTTTATCTGCTTACCGGCTTCCATGGCTTGCATGTGGCTACGGGGGTGTTTTTGATGGGATTGATGCTGGTGAAATCTTTCATCCCCCAGAACTATGCGGGTGGAGAGCAGGGCGTTCAGGCCACATCCCTGTTCTGGCACTTTGTGGATGTGATTTGGATCATCCTTTTCGTTCTCCTTTACGTCTGGCAGCGCAGCTGAGGAACCATCCATGATCATCGACGACAACCATTACGACGTAATTGTCATTGGCAGTGGAGCTGCCGGCGGCACCCTTGCCAATTCGCTTGCCTCATCTGGATTGGCAGTGCTGCTGCTGGAGCGGGGCGAACAGATGCCCCTCGCTGATCAGAACGTCGCCGATGTGGATTTGTTTCGCAAGGACCGCTACCACCCCAAGGAGCAATGGTTTGGCACGGACGGGGATCCCTTTTCGCCTCAGACGATCTACGCCTTAGGCGGTAACACCAAGATCTGGGGTGGGGTGCTCGAGCGGCTGAGGGAGCAGGAGTTTGCTGGCCTGCATTTACAGGGCGGGCAGGCTCCAGCCTGGGGGCTTAGCTACGGAGATTTCGAACCCTGGTACGACCAGGCTGAGGCCCTATATCGGGTGCATGGTCAGCGGGGTGTGGATCCCACCGAACCGCGAGCGGCCGCCGACTACAGCATGGCCCCCAAGCCCGTCGAGCCCTTCTTCGAGGAGTTGCGGCTGGCCTTGGTTCGCCAGGGGCTGAATCCCTATTCCCTGCCGCTGAGCTGGTCCCAGTCCAGCGCCGATCCCAGTGGTGACGCGGAGTTGTTTGGGGTGGATCCGGCCCGGGCCTCCGCCACGGTGATGGTGCGCACCGGCGCTGAGGTGCAACGTCTGCACGTCAACCCCAGCGGAACCGAGGTTCGGGGTGTTGAAGCGCGGCTGGATGGTCAGAGCTGGCTGTTTTTTGGTCATCAGGTGGTGCTAGCCGCCGGCGCCATCAACAGCGCCGCGATCCTGCTGCGCTCGGCCACCGATCGCCATCCCCGCGGTTTGGCCAACGGTTCCGACCAGGTGGGCCGCAACCTGATGAAGCTGCAGCTCACTTCGATTCTGCAGTTAGCCACTGAAGCCAACAGCGGTCGCTATGGGCGCAGTTATGGCATCAACGACTACCTCTGGGGCGACAAGAATGTTTCCTTCCCCCTTGGTTCGATTCAGAACGGTGGCGGTGTTTTGCAGGACGCCCTTTTTGCTGAATCGCCTCCAGTGCTCTCGCTGGTGACCAAGTTGCTGCCCAACTTCGGCCTTGAGCAGCTCGCCTCCCGCTCGATCTGCTGGTGGGCCATGAGTCCGGTGCTGCCCGACCCCCACAACCGCGTCAGTTTGCGGGGTGATCGCATTCAGGTCATCTATCAGGCCAACAACCGCGAGGCCCATGACCGCCTTGTGTACCGCTGGATCGACACCCTCAAGGCGGTGGAGGCCGATCCGGATTGCCATGTGGTGAAGGAAGCCCCCACCCATCCCCGCGGCGAGGCGCCCCTATCGGCCATGGGCTACAGCTGCGGCACCTGTCGCATGGGCGACAACCCGGCCACGTCGGTGGTGGATCTGCAGGGCCGCAGCCACGAGGTGGCCAACCTCACCATCGCCGATGCCAGTGTCTTCCCGGCTTGTCCGGCAATGGGCTTCGGTCTCACCGTGATCGCCAATGCCCTGCGCATCGCCGCTGGCCTCAAGGCATCCCTGCGATGACGACCACCCCTCCAGGCACCCCGGCGACCGGGCTTGACCTCAATCCCGAAGCTGCTCGCATCCTCGAGCGCGACCAGGGCCTCCAGCCCTGGACCCGGTGGGGCAGTTACCTACCCGATCGCCAGTGGGGCACGGTGCGGGAGGACTACTCCGCCGATGGCGATGCCTGGCGCTCCTTCCCCCACGACCAGGCTCGCTCGCGGGTGTATCGCTGGGGCGAAGACGGTTTATTGGGAATCTGCGACGAAGAGTGCCGGCTCTGCTTCTCCCTGGCGATGTGGAATGGGGTAGATCCGATCCTCAAGGAGCGGCCATTCGGCCTGGGTAATCCTGAAGGCAACCACGGTGAAGATCTCAAGGATTACTACTTCCACCTCGCCAATACCCCCACCCACAGCTTCATGCGGGGGCTCTACAAGTATCCCCAGGCCGAATTCCCCTATCAGCAGCTGGTGGATGAAAACGGTCGCCGCAGCCGCAGCGAGCCCGAATACGAGCTGGTGGATACGGGCATCTTTGATGCCAGTCGCTACTTCGACGTCGTCATTGAGTATGCCAAGGCCTCAGCTACCGATCTGCTGATCCGCATCCGGGTAACCAACCGCGGGCCCGATCCGGCCCCTCTCACCCTGTTGCCCACCCTTTGGATGCGCAACACCTGGGGTTGGGGCTATCCCGACGAGCAGCGCCAGCCGATGGCCCTCGATGGTGATGTTTTGGTCACCGGTGATCTGCCCCATCTGGGGGTTTACGAGCTGCTCTGCCGGGATGGGGGCAGCTGGTTGTTCACCGACAACGAGACCAACCATCAGCATCTCTATGGCGAGCCCAATCCCGCCCCGTATCAGAAGGATGGCTTTCACCGCTATGTAATTGGCGCTGAGGCGGCGGCGATCAATCCAGCCCAGTGCGGCACCAAGGCGGCCCGCTTGTTGCAGCGCACCCTGGCGCCGGCTGAAGAGTGGGTTGTCGAATTGCGCCTGAGGCAACGGTTGGATGGGCGCGCGCCCGATGCCGATGCTGGATCTCCCTTCGGGCCTTGCTTTGACTCCCTGTTCCAGGCGCGGGAAGCAGAGAGTGTCCAGTTCTTTGAGCACACCCTGCCGGGCCTCAACACCGAGGATCGCTTGATTCACACCTCAGCCCTTGCGGGACTGCTGTGGTGCAAGAAGTACTACGGCTGGAGTGTCTTGCGCTGGCTGGAGGGGGACCCAACCCAGCCGACCCCGCCGGCCAACCGCTGGTTCACCGACACGGCCCTGTGGAGCCGGCTCCATGCCCACCATGTGATCTCGATGCCGGATGCCTGGGAGTACCCCTACTTCTGCCAATGGGATCTGATGTTCCATGCGGTGGCCTTCGCCATCCTTGATCCGGAGATGGCCAAGCAGCAGGCGATGTTGCTGCGCAGCCCCCACTTCACTGCCCCCAGCGCCCAGACCCCTGCCTACGAGTGGGCCCTTTCTGATCCCAATCCGCCGATCGGCGCCTGGGCGGCGATGCGGATCTACCAGATCGATCGCAAACACACCGGTCAGGCGGATCAACCGTTTCTGCGGGCCGCACTGCGCAAGCTGTTGCTCGAGTACGGCTGGTGGGCCAACCGCAACGACCGCTCCGGCGACAACGTGTTTGAGGGTGGTTTCCTCGGCCTCGACAACATCGCCGTGTTTGATCGGCGCTTTCCCTTGGCCGATGGCAGCCGCATCGAGCAGTGCGATGGCACTGCCTGGATGGCATCCCTGAGCCTCAATCTGCTGAACATTGCGGTGGAGCTCAGCCAGGAGGAGCCGGAGTATGCCGATACCTGCGAGCGCTTCGTCTACGACTTCACCCAACTCGCTCTCACCCTCAATGCCTCATCGGATCGGGGTTTCCTGAACTGGGATCACGACGATGGCTTCTACTACGACGTGATCAAGCGGCCCGATGGCAGCACCGACTACCTGCGGACCCGCTCCCTTTCAGGCCTGGTTCCCCTGCTGGCGGTAGCGAGCTTTGATCGCGAGACTGTGGAGCGCCTGCCGGTGCTCGATGTGCTCAAGAGCATGGCCTGGTTTGTGCACGAGCGCACCACACCAACGTGGTTGGAGAAGAACCTCGGCCAGTGGCACAACGACCGCATCCTCTACACCCTCGTGCCGGAAGATCGCTTGCGGCGGATTTGCGAGCGCCTCTTCGACGAGGAGGAGTTTCTCTCCCCCTACGGGATTCGCTCCCTGTCCAAGGTGTACGGCGAGCATCCCTACTCCTTCACCGAGGGTGCCGACAGCCAAACCCTGGCCTACAGCCCCGCCGATAGTCCCGTGGCCATGTTTGGGGGCAATTCCAACTGGCGTGGGCCGGTGTGGATGCCGATCAACTTCCTGTTGATCGAGTCGCTGCAGAAATATGCCCACTACTACGGCGACAGTTTCAAGGTGGAGTTCCCCACGCGTTCTGGTAACTGGCTTAATCTCTGGGAGGTGTCGCTGGAGCTGGAGAAGCGCCTCGTGGGCATCTTCCGGCGCGATTCATCCGGGCGCCGAGCTTTCAATGGCGATGTGGAATTGTTCCAGAAGGATCCCCATTGGCGGGATCTATTTTTGTTCAACGAATATTTCCACGGCGACGATGGCCGTGGTGTGGGTGCTTCCCACCAGACCGGGTGGAGCGCCATGGTCGCCAAGATGGTCAACCAGTTGAGTCATTATTCCTCTGGTTAATGCTTAAGAGTATCTAGGAGATTTGTCTTTCACGGCGTCGCTCGCCTCCTGATTGTTCTCTAATTATTTATTCTCAGCCATGGCCCACCCCTCCCACTCCAGCGAGCTTCCCGGTCCCTCCCTAGCAATTTCGCCGTTGCCGAATGCCGGCCAGTTGGAGGTAGTCGATGGTGCCCACTTCGATGTGGTGATTATCGGTAGCGGTGCGGGCGGGGGCACTCTGGCGCGCCATCTGGCCCCCAGCGGCCTGAAGATCCTGGTGCTTGAACGCGGCGACTGGTTGCCCCAGGAACCCCAGAACTGGGATGCGGCCGAGGTGTTCCAGAAGGGGCGCTACATCTCCAAGGATGTGTGGCACGACAAGCACGGCAAGCCGTTTCAGCCCGGCAGCCATTACTTCGTGGGTGGGGCCACGAAAATGTATGGCGCGGCCCACTTCCGCCTGCGTCAGCAGGATTTTGAGCAGCTGCATCACTTCGACGGCATCTCACCGGCCTGGCCGCTGCGTTACAGCGATTTCGAGCCCTATTACCAGCGGGCTGAAGAGATGTACCACGTGCATGGTCAGCGGGGTGAAGATCCCACCGAGCCCCCCTGCAGCGGCCCCTATCCCCATCCGCCGGTGGCCCATGAGCCCCGCATCCAGAAGCTGGTGGATGATCTGCGCTTGGCCGGATTGCATCCCTTCCATGCCCCTACCGGGGTGATGCTGGATGAGGCCAACATGGCCTTCAGCCGTTGCCGCAGATGCAATTGCTGCGATGGGTTCCCTTGTTTGGTGCACGCCAAATCCGATGCGGACGTGCTCGGCATGCGGCCGGCCCTGGCTGCGCCGAATGTCTCACTGCTGGCCCGGGCCCATGTGCGCCGCCTGGAGACCGATGCCTCGGGCCGCAGCGTGCAGGCCGTGCAGCTGGAACGGGATGGTCAACCGATGACCGTGCGGGGTGATGTGGTGGTGGTGAGTTGTGGTGCCGCCAATACGGCCCGGCTGCTGTTGATGTCAGCCAACGACAAGCACCCCCGCGGGCTGGCCAACAGCTCCGACCAGGTGGGCCGCAACTACATGGCCCACAACAGCAAGGCGATGGTGGCCCTGGCCCACGAGCCCAACACCACTGTTTTCCAGAAGACGCTTTCGATCAACGATTGGTATCTGGGGGATGCCGATTTTGATTATCCGATGGGCAATATCCAGATGACGGGTAAGACCAACGGCACGATCATGAAGGGCTATGCACCGCTCGAAACCTTCCTGATGCCCGGTTGGTCGATGGACAAAATCGCTGAGCACGCTGTCGATTTCTGGATCTCATCGGAAGATCTGCCGGACCCCAACAACCGGGTGACCATTGATGGTGAGGGCCAGATTCATCTGGACTACACGTCTAACAACCCAACCGCCGCCCAGCGGCTCTATGGCCGGCTCACCGGGATGCTGGACCAGCTCTATCTCAAGAAGCATTTGGTGGAGCGCCAGATTTATGTCAAGAACGCCATGGGTATTGCCGCCGTGGCGCACCAGGCCGGCACCTGCCGCTTCGGCGAAGATCCGGCCACCTCGGTGCTGGACATCAACTGCAAGGCCCACGACCTCGACAACCTCTATGTGGTCGATACCAGTTTCATGCCGACCATCGGCGCGGTGAATCCTTCCCTCACGGCTATCGCCAATGCCCTGCGGGTGGGCGACCATCTGCGGGAGCGTCTCAGCCGCTGAGATCAAGCCAGCATCGTTTTGAGCAGATCAGCGATCAAGAGGTTGTCGAAGGAGAAAAGGCCGCCGCCGCAGCTGGCCAGCACCGCACACATCACCACATACATGGCCGCCTTTTCCCAGCTGGGGGGGTCCCCTACGCCCATGGGGCCGGCGTAATCACCGGGCGGAATCTGGTAGGGATCGGGGCCGATGAAGGGAAAGCCCGCCTTCAGCTCCACAACCACCGCGTAGGCCATCGACACCAGGATCGCCATGGCCGCCAGGGGGGTGAGCAGCCCCGGGATCAGGGCGATACCGGCACCCCACATTGAGAAGGCGGAGAGAAAGCAGAGCCACTGGGGCGTTTGCATCGCCGTTGCCCAGGTCTTGAGGTTGCGCAGCTTGGGCCAGCCGTGGCGGATGAAACAGATCCCCAGGAACACCCGCATCACCAGCAGGGATGCCTGGGCCAGGGTGGAGGGGGCCGCTGGCACCAACAGCTCCACCACGGTGATGTCCATCTGGTCTGGGCTGTATCAGATGCGCTCAAGGTACCCGGATCTGTTTAATCCTGCACCAGTTGCAGTTGGTGGCCATCGGGGTCTGCCAGTTGCAGGGCCCGCTCGCTGCCCACCAGGGAGGCCTGCTCGCCCAGCTCGATCACGCCGCCATGGAGCACCTGGCCGCCGCAGGCCTGCGCCGTTGCGGCGATGCGATCCAGATCGGCAACCTGCAGACGGATTTGCCAGTGGGCCAGGTCTTGGGCGCCCTGATCGAGGGCCCTGGGCCGGCCGCTGTTGGGGGGCTGGTAGTTGAGGCATTCCACGCCGGCGCCCGTAGGGCAGCGGTGGCCGGTGATGCGCACCCGGGTGTCCGTCAGGCCATCAAGCCCATCCTGGGTGGGGCCGCTGTTGACCCCATCGCCGCCCAGCTTCAACCCAAGCAGCCCGTCGTAAAAGCGGCAGCTGCGCGGGGTATCGGCCACAGAGATGGCGCTGTGGTCGATCCCCAGGAAGGGGGCGCTGGCTGACGCGGCTGCATGCCAGCGTGCCTCTCCCTTATCGGGGGGAAACTGCAGCAGCTCCAGGTTGTGGCCCTCCGGATCGCGGAACTTAAAGGCCTGGATGCCGGCGGCGGCGGTGTTCCATGCCGGCAGGGTTTGGGGGGCGGTGGACACCCCCACAAGGGAGCCGTTAGCAATCGCTTGGCGCGCCGGAGCGCTGGCGGCGTCCAGATCGTTCACCACGATGCAGATGTGTTGAAACCAGAGGTCGCAGCTGCGGGAATCGGCCGGGATCGGACGCCCAGGCCGCAGGCCCTCGCCCAGGCTCAGCACCTCGGTGAGCTCCAGGCTTTCGTCGCCCAGGTGCAGCCGCACCAGCTTCAGCCGGGAGCCGGGCAGGCCCACCAATTGGGCGTAGGGGCCGGCTTCCACCAGCAGGGTTTCGCTGTGACGAAATCCCAGGGCGTCTTCATAAAAATGGGCCGCAGCCTCCGCGTTGGCGGTGGTGAAGCCAACGCTGCTGATGTTGGGGCTGGATGGAGGCGTGACGTTCAAGGCAGGGCGGCGACTCCAGCGTCGGCAATGGCACAGTCAATGTCGGGTGTCATGCCGGAAACGCCAACTGCGCCGAGACAGTTGCCGTTGTGCAGCAGGGGCAGCCCACCGGCCATGGCCGCTGCCGGTTGGCCCAGTAGGCCGGCAAGTTGCAGCAGGGCTGGTCGAGTGCCGTTGATGTTGGCCTCGAGCGCTGCTGTGGGTTTGGCGTTGAGAGCGGCCATGCGGGCTTTCGCCACGGCAGCTTCGCTGCTGGCTGGGCTGGCCCCGTCACGGCGCTCCAGCAAAAGCAGATGGCCGCCGCTGTCGACAACGGCGATCGAAACGCATGCCTGCAGCTGATCCGCTGCCTGGTGACTGGCCGCCACGATTACGCGGCAGTCGGCGAGCTCGAGTAGGGGTTGTTGGCGCATGAGCTCGGCTGATTCAATCCCAGACGATTTTGGCCAGCCAGAGGTGTCCCTGCAGTTCGACCCCGGCGGCGGCGGCCTCCAGGTCTGACTCAGACAGCTTCAAGGTGGCCTCTGCTTGGTGCCGCACCAGATCCACACCGCTGAAGGCGTAACCCATGTTGGCTGCCAGGTCGGCGATGGCGTTGAGGTTGGGGCAGCTGCTGAATCGCTCCAGTAGGGCGGGATCGGCTTTGACGATTTGGAGGAAGGCTTCGAGTTGTTCGCGGGCCATGGCAGGAGCAGGTGTCAGGGCGACTGGACGCCCCGGGTGTTGGTGAACAGGGCGTAGATGGCCTTTGAGGCGCACAAAAACAGGCGGCTGTGGTGCCGGTCTCCGAAGCAGAGGTTGGAAACTCGGTGCGGCACTAAAACCTTGCCCAGCAAGGTGCCATCGGCAGCGATGCAGTGCACGCCATCGGCGGCACCACACCAGAGATTGCCGGCCTCGTCGACGCGGAAACCGTCGGCCCAGCCTGGGGTGACCTTGTGGAAAATCTCACCACCCGAGAGGCTGCGGCCGTCAGCGGCCACGTCAAAAACGCGAATGTATTGGTGTGGCTCCGCCACCCCCGGGGCCCCGGATTCAGCCACGTAGAGCTTGCGCTCATCTGGCGAAAAAGCTAGGCCGTTGGGACCGTCAAAGTCGGCGGCCATTGTGCTCACTTCGCCGCTGTCAGGGTCGAGCCGATATACGGCGGGGGGCTGTTCTGACAGCTGGCGGCCACCCTCGTAGTCGTTGAGCAGCCCGTAGAGGGGATCGCTGAACCAGATCGAGCCATCGCTCTTGACCACTACGTCGTTGGGTGCGTTTAGACGCTTGCCATGGGCCTGGTTGGCCAGGGTGGTGACCGTGCCATCGGGCTCTAGGCGCGTGAGGCAGCGGCTGGCATGGTGGCAGGTGATCAGGCGACCCTGGCGATCACGGGTTTGGCCATTGGCGTAGTCGGAGAGTTCACGAAACACGCTCACCCCGTGCTCGGGACTCCAGCGCATCGTGCGGTTGTTGGGGATGTCGTTGAACAGCAGGCAGTTGTGGTCGCCAAACCACACCGGACCTTCCAGCCAGCGGAAGCCGTCGGCCAACAACTCCAGCTCGGCGTTGAACAGCACCAGCTGGTCGAACCGCGGGTCGTGACTCTCGATCCAGGAGGGGAGAGGCGCCATTGCGATTCAGGAGAAAAAGCCAGGCGGAGCTTGCATCCAGGCGTCGTCGTTGCGTTGAATGATGAGTTGCAGACAGGGCACGTCTCCAACCTGGCCGGACAGATGTCCCCAACGGCCATCGCCGAGCTTTCGACAGCGCTGATCCCCGCCAAAGCTGAAGTCTCCGGGACCGAAGATATGCCTCTCACCATCCATGCTTTCGACAAACCAGGTGCCGCTGAGAACAAAGATCCACTTGGGCACCTGATTCTCGTGCCATTGGCCCAGCCAGCCCACCGGTAGCAGGGTGAGAAAGCTGTTGCCGTCTTCCATCAGCGGAGCACTCCACTGGGGGGCCACCTCAGGATTGAGGGGAGATGACACAAGCTCCCTAAACCGGCAGAGGCTCTGACGGCTAATGCCGTCTTCGCCGGTCCAGAGATGCCAGTACTCCTTGGGTGGGGGCGCCTGGCTGGAGGGGGCGTCCATGGGCTGATGACGGGTCGGGATTCAGGGACGCGAGCTCACTTTGGATGGGCCACACCTGCAGGGCTGTTGGATTCTAGGTAAGCAGATCAATCTTGTTCAACTAGGGTTGACAAGAAGAACGTGACGGCCGTCTTGATTGGCTGCTCCGCGTCCGGCTCCACTGTGCAGGGGTGTTGCAGCTGACTGCAGCTTCCATCGGCTGTGTCTAACTTCGGCTTGATTCCTTCTTCCACTGTGCTCCTTGCGCCATGACCACAACCAATCCCTACGCCCTCGAAACCCTTTCCAATTTTCTTAAGGGTAAGGTCGCCATCGTGACTGGGGGCAACAGCGGCATTGGCAAGGCCATTGTGGAAAATTTGGCCGAATTGGGCGCCAAGGTGGTGATCGACTACCGCTCCCATCCCGAGGCCACGGAGGAGCTGGAGCGGGAGATCGGTGGCTTTGGGGGCAGCAGCTTTGGCGTGCAGGCCGATGTGTCGAAGCTCGATGATTTGCAGCGGCTGGTGCAGGCGGCTGTGGATAAGTATGGCCGCCTCGATGTGATGGTCAACAACGCTGGCGTTGAGACCCGCACCTCGATCCTCAACACCACACCCGACGATTTCGACAAGGTGCTGGATGTAAATCTGCGGGGCGTGTTCTTCGCCTGTCAGTACGCCGCCAAGCAGATGATCGCCCAGGGTGGCGGTGGCCGGATCATCAACATCTCCTCGGTGCACGAAGACTGGCCAATGCCTGAGAACACTCCCTACTGCTGCGCCAAGGGAGGGGTGCGCATGCTCACCCGCACCGCCGGACTGGAGCTTGCCTCCCATGGCATCACGATGGTGAATGTGGGCCCAGGCGCTGTGGCCACACCGATCAACGACTCCACCATGAACAACCCGGAGTTGCTGGCCAAACTCAACGCCGCCATTCCCCTAGGCCGCATGGCCCAGCCCGAGGAGATTGCCAGGGTGGTGGGCTTCCTGGCCAGCGACGCCGCTAGCTACATCACGGCCACAACTATTTTTGCTGACGGGGGCATCATGCAGAGCAGCCCCGGGCTCTAGGAATTTCGGGGCTGCGAGGGCCGCCATGCGCCTCACTCCTGCCGAGATCACTCGCTTGCGCGGGCGCCACCGGGGATATTGGCTGACATTGGCTACTGAAGTCGCCCTGTTGCTGCTGCTGCCGGTGGCCCAGGACCAGATCTGGCTGTTGGCGTTTCTATTGATTCTGCTGGCGTTGGTGTTGATGGTGTTCGTCAGCCGCTATTCGCCCCTCCGCAAAACCCGCCCGCTGATTTATGGCCTGGGCGGGCTGGCGATCGCCCTTGAATTGGTCTGGCACCTGTCACTTAACCTCTGGCCAGTGGTGGGGCGGGCGCTAACCATCCCCCACGTGATCGTCTGGCTGGTCTTTCTGTCGCTTGCGGTGCTCCGCAAGGTGAAGACCCTCACCCGCGAGCCCTTTGTCACCGTGTCGGTGGTGATGGGTGCCGCTTCGGGCTACCTGCTGGTTGGTATGGCAGGTGGGTTGCTGCTCACCGCCCTCTGGGTGCTCGACCCCGCCGCCTTCGACCTGGCTTCCCTGCCTGCGGTGGGATCCACGGCGGCGCTGCCCAATGTGTCGGTGGCGCCTGCGCTGATGGCTGCCTCCTTCACCATGCTCACCACCATCGGCACCACGGTGCTCAAAACCAGCCATGTGGGCGGCCAGGTGGTGACCACGGTGATCACCGTGGTGGGGCAGCTCTATGTGGCCATTCTGATCGCCTTGATTCTTGGCCGTTTTCGTTGGCGCACATGATCAATCGACATCTCCTTTTTTATCGACACCGCTTTTATAGGCACCTCTTTTTGGTTTCTACTGCTGTGGTCGCCTCCATGGGGGTGCCGTTCCCAATTCATCGAATCGGGGCCCTCGGTACGGTCGCTTTGATGGTTCTGCTGTCAGTTGAGCTCGGCGGACCGATCCGTGCCCATCAGACCCACCACCGCTGGCCTGATAGCGCCTATCGCCGGCTTGGCGTGCTGACCCTGCTGTTCCAGGTCCTCTGGATGTGCAGTCCCCGCGATTTCGCCTTTATGGGGTTTGCCGTTCTCCTGGCCACAACGGCCTTTATTTTCTGGAGCCTGAAGCGACTCCTAATCTGCCTGGCTCAGGAAACCCAGATCCGCATGGCCGTGCTCGGCGGAGCGGTGGCTGGCTATCTACTGCTGGGAATCAGCGGTGGTTTGCTGTTCGGAGCCCTGGAGACCCTGGCTCCGGGCAGCTTCATCAACCAGGCCGATGGAGGTCGGGAACTGCTGCTGGCTGGCATGGGATCTGATTCAGTGGCACTGCGGATCTGGGACCTTGATTTCACCCGTATCCACTACTTCGCCTTCGTCAGTCTCACTACCGTGGGCTACGGCGACATAATCCCCGCCCTGCCACCTTCCCAGATGGCCAGTGTGGCCTTGAGCATCTCTGGGCCGCTCTATCTAGCCATCGTGATGGGCTTGCTGATCAGTCGTTACACCCTGCAGGCTGAGCAGCAGGTCAAGGAGCGTTCAGCGGCCTCTCCAGGCCCACCTCCACATTCAGGTGCTGATTCGGACGACCGGTGATCAGCATCGAGGCCCGCTGACGGGTGGCAATCGCCCACAACCACTTGGTGAGCAGGGTCAGCCGATTTTCATTGGCGGGCATGAACATCAAGTGGGCCAGGCCCCAGAGGATCCAGCCCGGCAGGCCACTCACCTTGAGGCCGCGGAGGTCGGCGACGGCGTGCAGCGGACCAAGTACAGCCATGGTGCCGAAATCGGTGAACTGGAAGGCTTTGTGGGCTCGGCCTTGAATTTTGGCCACTATGTCGGCCGCCACCCAGCCGCCCATTTGCACTGCGGGCCCGGCCATGCCCGCCAGGGGTTTGCCATCGCTTGTGTGGCTGTAGGAGCAGAGGTCGCCGATGACGCGGATCTCTGGATGGCCTGGAATCGAGAAGTCGGGCTCCACCACCACCCTTCCGCCCCGGTCGACGGTGCAACCGCTGGCATCGGCCAGCACCTGGCCCAGGTGGGAGGCCTTCACGCCGGCGGTCCAGCAGATGGTGGCGGCTTCCAGGGTGCGGGCACCTTCGCTGGTGTTAACAACCACTTTCTCCGCCTCAATTGTCTGAACCCGTCCACCTAGCAGTAGCTCTACCCCTGCAGACTGCAGATAGCTGCCGGCGGCGGCCGAGAGGCTCGGATCCATCGCCCGCAGCACCCGGTCGCCCGGGTCCACCAGGGTCACCTTGCACTGGCGGGGATCGAGCTGCTTGAAGTCGCGGCCGAGGGCATGGGCCATCAGCTCCATCAGGGAGCCGGAGAGTTCGCAACCCGAAGGTCCGCCACCCACGACGACGACCGATTGCAGAAAGGCCCGCCGCACCGGATCGGGGGTCTGTTCGGCCTCCTCAAGGGCCAGCAGAACCCGCCGGCGGATCTCATCGGCGTGCTCGAGAATCTTCATCGGTGGTGCGGCTTCGCGCCATTCGTCGTGGCCGAAGTAACTGCTACCGGAGCCGGCCGCCAGGATCAGGTGGTCGTAGGCCAGCTGCCGGTCGTTGAACACGATCTGCTTCGCCTGGGTGTCGATCTCTTCCACTTCACCCAATAAGACCTGCACGTTGGCTGCCTGGCCCACCAGCTGACGCAGGGGTGAGGCCACATCCCCCTCCGCAACCAGCCCTGTCGCTACCTGATAGAGCAGGGGTTGGAACAGGCTGAAGTTGCGTTTATCGATCAGGGTGACGCGCACCGGCTTGCCAATCAGGGCATGGCAGGCCTTAAGTCCGGCGAAGCCCCCGCCAACCACCACCACGTGGGGCAGGCTTTTGAGACTGCTATCTGGTGGATCGAGCTCAAGGAAGAAGCGTTCGCGGGCCATTGCTGCCTTGACACTCGCCTCAACGTATCGAGCCCGCCATGGTTTGGCCTGCTAGTAGTAGCTCTGGTTACTGAGTCAGTCATGTCTGTTGCGTCTATCCAGGCCTTTGTGGCCCGCGTTGCTGGTGATGCCGCCCTCCGCGACAAGCTGCATGCCGCTGCCGGGGTAGACGACATCGTGGCCATTGCAGCTGAGCATGGACATGCCATCGATAAGACAGTGCTGCTGCGCGAGCACGCCAAGGCGTTGAGCAGCGCCAAGGACCATGAGCTAGCGGCAATCAACAGCTGGGGCGATGCCCTAATGCATTGCTTTGGAGCTACCGAGAACGATTGAGCTGCAGCTGCTCAGTTCGCTCCCAGATAGGAAGCCTGGAGGCTGTTGTCGGCCAGGAGTTGTTCTGCGCTGCCGCCGGCGCTGATGTTGCCCGCCTCCAGCACTAGGCCCCGATCGGCAATGGTCAGGGCGGCCTGGGCGTTTTGCTCTACAAGCAGAATGGTGAGCCCGTCTCGGTGCAGCTGGGACAGAGCGGCCATCACCTCGGCTACGAGCCGGGGCGCTAATCCCAGACTCGGCTCATCCAGCATCAACAGGGTGGGCCTGGCCATCAGGGATCGGCTGATGGCCAGCATCTGCTGCTCTCCTCCGGAGAGGGAGCCGGCCAGCTGGCTGCGGCGCTCGGCCAGGCGGGGAAATAGGGCGTAGCAGCGCTCTAGATCTGTGGTAATAGCGGCTTTGTCCCGGCGCAACCAGGCGCCCAGGGCCAGGTTGTCGGCTACCGACTGGCGGCTGAGCACGCGCCGGCCCTCCGGGCAGTGGCTGATGCCCAACTTCACGGTGCGCTCGGTGCGCAGGCGATTGATCAAGCCGCCATGCCAGAGGATCTCGCCGCTGGCGGGGTGAATCAGGCCGGAGATGGCCCGCAGGGTGGTGCTTTTACCGGCGCCATTGGCACCCAGCAGGGTCACCAACTCGCCAGCTTGCACCGTCAGATTGATGCCATGCAGGGCCGTGATGCTGCCGTAGCGCACCACCAGGTTGCGAAGCTCGAGCAGGGGCGCTTGGGGGCCGTTCATGTGCCACCGCCCAGATAGGCCTCGATCACCGCCGGGTCGCGCCGCACCTGGTCGGGGCTGCCCAGGGCGATGCGTTGGCCGAAGTTGAGCACCGCCAGCCGGTCGCACAGGCCCAACATCAAGGGCACATGGTGCTCAATGATCAGCACCGTCAGCTTGAACTGGTCACGGATGCGCCGAATCAGCTCCCGCAGCTCATCTTTCTCTGAGGGGTTCATGCCAGCGGCCGGCTCATCGAGCAGCAGTAGCTGGGGACGGCTGGCCAGGGCCCGGGCCATCTCCAGCCGGCGCCGGTCTCCATAGGAGAGGCTGGCGGCATCTTGGTGGGCAGTGGCTTCCAGTTGAAATAGGTCAAGCAGCGCTAGAGCCTGTTGCTGCAGCTGGGATTCGCGGCGGCGAAAGGACTGGGTTTGCAGCAGGGCTGCGAGGGGCTGCTGACGGGCGTGCTGATGCATTCCCACGAGCACATTTTCAAGGCAGCTCATGCTGCTGAATAGCCGCAGATTCTGGAAGGTGCGAGCGATGCCGAGGCGGGCAATGCGGTGGCTGCTGAGGCCAGCAAGGCTTGCCCCCCGCCAGCGCACGGTGCCGCTGCTGGGGGCGGTGAGGCCAGAAATCACGTTGAAAAGGGTGGTCTTGCCGGCACCGTTGGGGCCGAGCAGGCCAAAAATCTCGCCCTGCTTCACCTCAAGATCGACAGCCTGCAAGGCCCGCAGGCCACCAAAGCGCACCCCCACATCCTCAAGCTGGAGCAGGGTCATTGCTTTACCCCCTGCGCTGCTGCCGTGGGGATGCCTCGTATTCGCGGCTTGAACGACTTGAACAGCTCCGGGGTGATCACTCCCTGGGGAAAGAACAGGGGACCCACCAGGATCACGGCGCCAAACACGATTAGGCGCAGGTCGCCGACCGGGCGCAGCAGTTCTGGTAGGGCGGTGAGCAGCAGGCCGCCAAACACCGGCCCCAGCCAGGTGCGCGAGCCGCCGAATACCACAAAGGCCAGGGTGGTGATGCTGGCGTCGAAGTTGCCCAGCCTGGCGTTCCAGGAGTTGAGGAAGTGGGCCGCAACCACGCCGGTGATTCCAGCCACCAGGGCACTCAGTACAAAAGCGAGCAGTTTGGTGTCGGCGGTGTTGATGCCCTGGCTGGCGGCGGCCAGTTCGTCGTCGCGGATGGCGGCCATGGCCCGGCCGGGCCGGGTCTTTTCGAGCCGGTCGCATAGCCAGCAGATCAGGGCCAGCAGCACCAGGGTGAAGGCGGCGTAGCCAGCGGCGCTATTGAAGGGCTGGGGGATGCCGAAGATGCCCAGGGCTCCGCCAGTGAATTCCAGGTTGAGGGTGACAACCCGCAGGATCTCAACCAAGGCGATCGTGGCGATCGCTAGGTAGATGCCCCGCAGCCGCAGCACCACCCTGCCCAGGCCCAGGGCCAGCACGCCTGTGAGCATGGCCGCTAGAGCCATCTCCAGCAAAACTGAAGTGATTGGGTAGGTGCTGCCGCTGCCGGCTAGGGCGGGGACCCGCGTTGACAGCAGGGCTGCCACCGTGCCGCCGATGGCGAAGAAGCCCGGAGTGGCGAGGGAGAGCTGGCCGCAGCGCAGGGGCAGGTACACCGACAGGCCCAGTAGGGCCCCCAGCAGCATTTGTTCGAGCAGGCCGGCGTCCATGCTGATCACACCTTGTTGGACTGGGGGCGGCCCAGCAGACCCTGGGGCCTGATCAACAGCACTAGGAACAGGAAGCCAAAGGAGACCGCATCTTTGTAGCCCGATAGATCGGCGGGCACGCAGGCCTCGGCCAGGCCGATGATCAAGCCACCAAGCACGGCCCCAGGCACGCTGCCGAGCCCGCCCAGCACCAGTACTCCCAGCCCCTTAAGCCCGTAGCCAATGCCGAAGTAAGGCCCGGCGATGCTGATGCTCAACCCCACCAGGCCGCCGGCCATGCCGGCCAGGAAGCCGCTGATGCCAAAGGCGATCTGGATCACGCGAGCGCTGTTGATGCCGAGCAGCTGGGCGGTGACCGGGTCTTCGGAAACGGCTTGCAGCGCCTTGCCGCTGCGGCTGCCGTTTATCCAGATCGAAAGGGCTGCCAGCAGCAGGCCGGAGATGGCCAGCAGCATCACCTGCACGGTGCGCACCTTGGCGCCGGCGATGCTCAGCGCCGCCGGCAGGGAGCCAAGGGTGCCCACAGGAATCGAATAGCTCTCGGCTCCCACCAGCAGCTGGATCAGGTTCACCAAAATCACACCGGCCCCAAGGCTGGTGATCAGGGCCAGCAGGGGATCCGAGCCTCGATCGCGCAGGGGGCGGAAGGCGATGCGCTCCACCACTAGGGCCACGGCGGCTGCGGCTATGCCCGCCAGTGGCAGAGCCAGCCAGAAGGGCAGGGCAAAGGGGAACTGCAGGCCGGCCAATAAACCATTAGCACCCACCGCGCCCCCAATCAGCAGATAGGTGAAGTAGGCCCCCATGGTGAAGATCGCCCCGTGGGCGAAGTTGATAACCCCCAGTACTGAAAACACCAAGGTGTAGCCAAGGGCAAACAGGGCGTATACAGCTCCTACCGAAAGCCCGTTGAACAGCAGTTGCAGCAGGCCTTCCATGCCACTTCCCTACGGCAGCAGGCTAAAGCGTCCGCTTTTGCCCCCAGCATTCATGCGCACCTGGGCGACAAAGAAGTTTTTCTGAATCACCTCGCCCTCGGGCGTGAAGCGGATTTCACCGAGGGGGGTTTGGTAGGTGCCGCCAAGGATTTCAGCCATCAGGGCCTTGCGGGCCTGGGCTAGCGGGAGGCCCTTGAGCGGTTGCCTGCGATCGAGGCGGGCGAGCGCTTCGCCGATCACCTGCATGGCTGTGTACGCCTGGGCGGTGAGCTGGGGTGGGATCGGGCTGACCTTGGGATTGCGGGCCTGGGCGGCAGCGAAGGCTGCGGTAAAGCGTTGGTTTGCTGGCGTCTGCAGCTCCGGGCTGTAGGCCTGGGCGATCAAGATGCCGTCGCAATATTTCTGGCAGATCGGGTAGATGTTTGGCGTGTTCATACCATTGCCCACCACGATCGCGCCGCGGTAGCCGAGTTCCCGCAGCTGGCGTATGAGGTTGCCGCCATCCATCGCCTGCAGCGACAGCACCACCAGATCAGGCTTCTGATTTAGGGCGGCGGTGATCTGGCTCTGGAAGTCTTGGTCGTTGAGCTGGGTGCGTTGCACCGTGACTGGCTTGAGTCCCTTAGCTGTGAGGGCCTGCTGGAAGATCACCGTTTCTGCGGTGCTGTATGCGTCGTCTTGGGCGTAAAAAACCGCTGCCCGGCGGATGCCCGGGTTGAGTTGCAGGGCCTTGGCAATCGAGAGCGGCGCAATCACCGAGCTTTGGGCTGATACCCGGCTAATGAAATAGCCGATCTCCGGAATGCCGGTAGCGGTATTAGAAGGAGCCACCAAGGGCACGCCCCGGCGCTGGGCGATCGGACCGGCAGAAAATGATTGCTGGGAGAGGGTGGGGCCGATCAGGGCAAGTATGCCCCGGTTGATCTGCAAGGAGACGGCAGCGTTGGCACTGGGCTCCGCGCTGCCCCCGTCTTCGATGCTTAGGGATAGCGGTTTGCCGTTAACGCCGCCGGCGCCATTGAGGGCTGCCAGGGAGAGTTCGATGCCGATTTTCTGGTCTTGGCCGTAGACGTTGGCGTTGCCGGTGAGTGCCAATACGGCCCCAACGGGAACGCCCTTGCTCAGATTGACTGGACCCTGATCCTCGGAGCCCTGGCAGGCGCTGAGTGCTGCCGCAGCAGAGAGCAGGGCAGCCAGGCTGGAGGCAAGACGACGCTTCATGGGAGCCAGGGTCAAGCCACTGCCGTGAAGCATTCGCGGAAGGCCGCGATGGTGGCATCGATGTCAGCGTCTGAGTGGGCCAGGGAGGTGAAGCCCGCCTCGAAGGCGCTTGGGGCCAGGTAGACACCGCGCTCGAGCATGGCGCGATGCAGTTTGCCGAAACGCACGGTGTCAGCCGCCTTGGCATCTTCGAAGTTGCGCACCGGGCCATCGCAGAGGAAGAAACCAAACATGGCGCTGATCGAGCCGCCGCAGATAGGCAGACCGGCGCTGCGGGCAGCATCAAGGATGCCGGCGACCAGCCGCTTGGTGATCACCTCTAGGCGCTCGTAGGTGCCGGGCTGCTGCAGCAGCTGCAGGGTCTTGATGCCGGCGGTCATCGCCAGTGGATTGCCGCTGAGGGTGCCGGCTTGATACATGGGGCCGGCTGGGGCCACCATCGCCATGATGTCGGCTCTGCCGCCGTAGGCCCCCACGGGCAGGCCGCCACCGATCACCTTGCCCATGGTGGTGAGGTCGGGGGTAATGCCGAATTTGGCCTGGGCGCCGCCGTAGCTGATGCGGAAGCCGGTCATCACCTCGTCGAATACGAGCAGGGCGCCGTTCTCCTTGGTGAGCTCGCGGATGCCCTCGAGGAAGCCAGGCTCGGGGGTGATGAAGCCCGCATTGCCCACCACAGGCTCAAGAATCAAGCCGGCGATTTCACCGGGGTTCTCGGCGAAGAGCTGCTTGACAGCTTCCAGATCGTTGTAGGGGGCGGTGAGGGTGCTGGCGGCGGTGCTGCGCGGCACGCCAGGGGAATCGGGCAGCCCCAGGGTGGCCACCCCGGAGCCGGCCTTCACCAAAAACATGTCGGCGTGGCCGTGATAGCAGCCCTCGAACTTGATGATCTTTTCGCGGCCGGTGAAGGCGCGCATCAGGCGCAGCACCGACATGCAGGCCTCGGTGCCGCTGTTGACGAAGCGCACCATTTCCACCGATGGCACCGCGGCGATCACCATCTCGGCGAGGGTGTTTTCCAGGGCGCAGGGGGCGCCGAAGCTGGTTCCCTTGTCGAGGGCCTCATGCAGGGCGGCGATCACCTCGGGGTGGGCATGGCCGCAGATGGCCGGCCCCCAGCTGCCGATGTAGTCGATGTAGCGGTTGCCGTCTACGTCCCAGGCGTAGGAGCCCTTGACCCGATCGAAGACGATCGGCTGGCCGCCGACCGATTTAAACGCCCGCACCGGAGAGCTGACGCCACCTGGCATCAAGCTCTGGGCAGCATTGAAGAGCTCCTGGGAGCGGCTGGTGTTGTGGGCAGAACCCGAGGCCGGAGCGGAGGTGGCAGCCGAGGTCAAAGCGGAACCCGCAGAGGGACAAAACCGTCACCCATCCTGACCCAAAACAGACCCCTGGTGCTTGCTCGGTAAATTGAGCCTCTTGCGATGGGTCATCTGGGCATCAATTGGCCAGAGATGGAGCGGCAGTTACGCCAGTTCCTGCCAACCCGCGCCGTGGTGTCGGCGCGCCAGGAGCTGCTGGCCTACGACTGCGATGGCCTCACCTTGAGCCGGCACCAGCCGCCCCTAGTGGTGCTGCCTGAGACGACGGCCCAGGTGGCTGCAGCGGTAAAGCTCTGCCATCAGCAGGGGGTGCCGTTTGTGGCCCGGGGTAGTGGCACGGGCCTCTCCGGCGGCGCCGTAGCCGAGATCGAGTCCCTGGTGATCGCCACCAGCCGCATGCGCCAGGTGCTGGCCATAGATCTGGAAAACCAGCGCATCACCGTGCAGCCCGGTGTGATCAACAGCTGGGTGACGCGGGCGGTGGCCGGCGATGGCTTTTATTACGCCCCAGACCCCTCCAGCCAGGTGGCCTGCAGCATCGGCGGCAACGTGGCCGAAAATTCCGGTGGTGTGCACTGCCTCAAATACGGCGTGACCAGCAACCACGTGCTGGGGCTAGAGGTGGTTTTGCCCGATGGCAGCGTCACCTGCCTGGGCAGCGAGCTCGACGAAACCCCCGAACTCGATCTGCGGGGCGCCTTCATAGGCAGTGAGGGCACTTTGGGTATCGCTACAGCGATCACCTTGAGGTTGCTGCGGGCGCCCCAGAGCGTGGCCGTGCTGCTGGCTGACTTCACCAGCATGGAAGCGGCCGGCGAGGCGGTGCGTCTGGTGACTGCTGCCGGCTTGCTGCCTGCTGGCATGGAAATGATGGATCGCCTCACGATCGAGGCGGTGAACGACTACTTCGGCGTTGATGAATACCCCCGCGATGCGGCGGCGCTGCTGTTGATCGAGCTGGATGGTCAGGAGGGGGAGGTGGCCGCGGCGGTGCAGCTCGCCACCAAGCTCTGCTCCCAGGCGGGCGCCCGCACCGTGCGCCAGGCCACCGATGCCCAGGAGCGCGCCCTGCTGTGGAAAGGGCGCAAATCGGCCGTATCAGCCTTGGGTCGCCGCTTCCCCAGCTACTACCTCCAGGACGGCGTAGTGCCCCGCAGTGCCCTGCCCCGGGTGCTGGCGGCGATTGAGCAGCTCAGCGCCAGCTACGGCTTGCCGGTGGCCAATGTTTTTCATGCCGGCGACGGCAACCTGCACCCCTTGATCCTTTATTCGGCCCAGGAGCCCGGCATCGAGGAGCGGGTGAAGGCCCTGGGCGCCGACATTCTGCGGCTGTGTGTGGATGAGGGGGGCAGCATCAGCGGCGAGCACGGCGTGGGTAGCGATAAGCGCTGCTACCTCGACTGGATGTACGGCCCCGATGACCTGGCCACGATGCAGCTGGTGCGCCGGGCCTTCGATCCGCTGAATCTTGCTAATCCCGGCAAGATCTTCCCCACTCCCAGTAGTTGCGGCGAATCGGCCCGCAGGGTGGCGGTGCTGCAGGCCCAGGGCCAGGCGCTGCCCGATGAAGCGGTGGTGTTTTAACCGGGCTCAGCTCCAGTTCTTAGTCCCAGTTGTCGGCTTCAGGCGGCCACACCAGATTCACCACCACCGGGGCGTGGTCACTGGGCTGCTCATTGCCCCGGGTGGCCTTGTGGATCACGCAGCCGGTGGCGCTGGCGAGCAGTTGTTCGCAGAGGTAGATGTGGTCGATACGCCAGCCCCGGTCCCGGTCCCAGGCGCCGGTGCGGTAGTCCCACCAGCTCCAGTGCCCGGCCTCTGGCTCGAACACCCGAAACACGTCTGTGAGCCGCTCGCCCAGCAGCTGCTGCAGGGCTGAGCGCTCCGCCGCGCTGGCCATGATGCCGCCGCTGAGTCGCTCCGGATCGTGGATGTCGCGGGCCTCGGGGCCGATGTTGAAGTCGCCCACCATGCAGAGGGGATCTCCCTGGCGCTCCTGCTCCTCCAGGTAGCGCCGCAGGCAGGCCAACCACTCAAGCTTGTAGGCGTACTTTTCGCTCTTGAGCGAGCTGCCGTTGGGTACGTAGAGATTCAGCACCCGGATGCCGTCGATCAGGGCGCTGATCACCCGTTTCTGCTCGCTGAGATCGGCGGCTTCTTGCTCGGCGGGCAGCAGGGCCTCAAAGCCGATCTGCACGTCCTCGAGGGGTAGCAGGCTGAGGATGGCGACGCCGTTGTAGGCCTTCTGGCCGCTGATCGCCACCGCATAGCCCAAGGCCTCAAAGGCCTCACGCGGAAACAGCTCATCGGTCACCTTGGTTTCCTGCAGGCACAGCACATCTGGGCGTTCCTGTTGCAGCCAGGCGAGCACCTGGTCGAGGCGGGTGCGCACCGAGTTGACGTTCCAGGTGGCGATCTTCATAGGTAGGGGGTCAGCAGGGAGGCGGCCGAAACCCACCCTGGGGAACGCACCTAGGATGGGGCTCGGAGAGTATCGGAGTGCTTAACCCATGGCCGCTGATAGTTCACCGCTGTCCAGCACCCGTTCTGCCAGAGCACTGGGAAGCAAGGCCCTGGGCTACTTCGGCGCATCGGTTGCTTTGGCCGCGGCTCTTGCTTCGGTACTTGGAGTCGCTTCGGTAGCTGGAGTTGGAGCGGCCAGGGCCCAGGAAAAGGGCTATGGCCAAACGATCAGCAGCCCCCAGCAGGAGCGGGAGCTCGATTACGGCACCGGAACTAATCGAGGTGGTTCGGCGCTCGATTCCGCCAACCCAATCGACTTGATGAACAAGCTGCGCAAGGCCACCTCCATGGATGACGCCACCACTCCTGGCGATGCGGTGGACGCGGCCCTCAGGGATTTCCACTCTCCGCCTGCAGCGCCGGCGTCGGCTTCCCCGGCGGTAACGGTGAAGGGTCCCTGAGCGGCGCCAAACCCCAGGCGGCGGCAACCTGATCCAGGCGCGGGTCGCTGGGGCCAGGTTTACGGGAGCGCGCTAACGCCAGCGACTCCTGGGCGCCTTTGATGTCGCCGCGCTCCTGCTGCAGCATCGCCCGCGCCAGCAGGGGGCGTTGGTCGGTGGGGAATTCTGCGGCCAATTTGAGCAGCAGAGACTCGGCCTGGCCCGGCTGACCTCGCTTCTGCAGCAGGTTGGCAAGCAGCAGACCGATCGGCAGGGCCTCCGGCTTCAGTTGGGGTTTGCTAGCCCTTTGCAGCGCCGCCTCCAGCTGGCTCTGGGCGAGGGCTCCACGCCCCATTTCCAGTTGCAGCAGGGCCATCAGCTGCAGGCCCTCGATCTGGTCGGGCCGCAGGTTGAGCAGTTGGCGCACCTCCCGCTCAGCGCCGCTGCGGTCCTGTTGGTCGCGGCGCAGCTCGGCCAGCAGCAGCCGCAGCGACCACTGCTGGGGTTGCTGGTCGGCCAGGCGCTCCAGCAGCTCTGTGGCCTCCGCTTTGCGATCCAGAGCTACCAGTAGCTCCAGCAGCCGCTGCTGTTCGGCCTGGCTGGCCTCGCCCTGGTTGAGCCGCTGCTGCAGGGAGGAGGCCTGACGCTCCAGGGCCGTGCGGGAGGGATCGGATCCAGCCGAACCGGCCTGCAGTTGTCCCAGCCACCAGCCAGCGGCGATGCACAGCGCTCCTGCCCCCGCAATGGCGAGCCCAGTCCAGATCCCGGAACGGTTGGGAGCGGCGGGCATTGGCAAGCGGCCTGCGGTGGGCTGCCAGTCTGCCCTTTCTGCCTTTGCCCTTGGGGCACTTAAAGTTCAGCCCATGCGCCAACACCCGATTTCTCCGGTAACCGAACCCACGCAATACCGGGCCATTGGCGTGGTGCGTGGTGTTTATGTACCCACCGATGCCGAGCAGCTCACCCGGGGGGTGATTCGCACGGCTGATGGCACCGAGCTGGAGGCCGTGGTGCTGGGCCGTCTGCTCACTTTGATGCGCCGCCACCTCAACCTCGAAGAGCCCCATCTCTGGGTGGTTTACCCCCGCTCGAGGGAGGAGGAGGGGTTGCACCTGCAGATGGTGGGTGTGTGGGAGCCCAGCACCCTGGCCGCGGCCGAGGAAGCTGAATCCCCTGCTGCCGAGAGTCCTGCTGCGGATAGCCCAGAAGACGCCTTGCCCGAGGGGGACGACTACTTTTCGGTCCGCGGTGAATTGATTTACACCCGCCCTGAAACCGGCGATTTGGTGGTGAAGGTGCGGGTGATGCCCCGCCCGGATGGCAGCCGGCCCGTGCCCTTCAAGCTGCAGCTGAAGGGTGATGTGCCCCTCGAGCATTTGCGCCACTTCGTGGCGCTCAACCTGCGCCGCCAGGCCCAGCAGCTGCAGCTGGAGAGCTTTGAAGTGATCGGCCCGGTGGCCCAGCGGGGTAACCGGGGCGGCAAGGGGCGCCGCGATGGTGCCGCAAGCAAGGGCGGTAAGGGCGGCAAGGCACGGCCGGCGGCGGCTGCTCAGGGCGGCCCGCGCCGGCCATGACCCAACCCCTGGCGGCTGGCCTGGCCGTGGGCTTGATCAGCCTGGCGGCGATTCTTGGCCCCGCCCTGGGCCTATCGCCCTGGATTGTGACCCTGATAGCGGGCCTGGGCTTGGGCGGCCTCACCTTGGATGCGGCCCGCTTCGGTGGCCGCGGCGGCCATGTGCTGGCCGAAGCCCTGCCAGGGGGCCGCGCCCGCCTGCGGCGGATTGCGATTCATGAGGCGGGTCACCTGTTGGTGGCGCGTCAGGAGGAGATGGCGGTGCGCCAGGTGCTGGTGGGTTCCCTTGCCTGCCTGCGGGCCGGCCTCAACACCAGCGGCAGCACCGAACTCGAGCCGCCGGCCCATGCCAAGTTGCCGGCCGAGGAGCTGCGGCGCTGGAGTCGGGTGCTGCAGGCGGGCATGGTGGCCGAGCAGCTGATCTACGGCCAGAGCGTGGGCGGCAACGACGACCGGGCCCTGCTGGGGCGGATCTGGGGCCTGTCCGGCCAAGACGTTGATACCGCCCAAAGGGAACAGCGCCGGGCCCGCCGCGAGGTGGAGGCCCAGTTGCGCGCCAGCGAGCAGCAATTGCAGAGCGAGGCCGATGCCCTGCTGGCCCTGGCGCCAAGGCTGGGACGCCCCCTGGCCGGGGAGGCCTGAGGCGGTGCTGGCGCTGCTGGACGCGCCCACGGGCTTAGCCGGCAACATGATTTTGGCAGCCCTGCTGGATCTGGGGCTACCGCAGGCGGAGATCGATAGCCCCCTGGCCGCCCTCGGCCTAGCCGGCACCTACCGCTTGGAGCTGGAAGAGCGCCGCAGCGGCGGCCTGCGCGGTATGCATTTGGAGGTGCTGAGCCTGGAGCGCCAGCCTTCCCATCGGCGCTGGGGCGATCTGCGCGGCCAGTTGCAAGCGGCTTCTTGGCCGGCACCATTGCGGCAGCGGGTGCTGGAGGTGTTTGGCCTGCTGGCGGCGGCGGAGGCGGCGGTGCATGGCCACAGCCCCGAGCAGGTGCACTTCCACGAGGTGGGCGCCCTTGATGCCTTGGTGGATGTGGTGGGGGTGTGCGCCGGGCTGCTGCACTTCGGGGTGGAGCAGCTGGTGTGCAGCCCGCCGCCGGCGGGTCATGGCCTGGTGGCCACGGCCCACGGCACCCTGCCCCTGCCGGCGCCTGCCGTATTGGAGCTGGCCCGCTTGCGGGCGATTCCCCTGGCTTCAGCCGAAGGCTTTCCCCCCGGCGAACTCACCACCCCCACGGGTCTGGCTTTAGCGGCCTGCTGGGCAACGCGCTTTGGCCATGCCCCCACCCACGTGCCTAAGCGGGTTGGCGTGGGGCTGGGCTCGCGCAGCCTGGATCGCCCCAACCTGCTGCGACTCACCCTGGCCGATGGCGGCGGCTCCGATCCGGCCCATCTCGAAACCGTGCTGGTGCAGCAGGCCCAGATCGACGACGCCACGGCGGAGGACCTGGCTTTTCTGGCTGAGGAACTGCGCCAGGCCGGGGCTTTGGAGGTGTTCAGCCAGCCGATCGCCATGAAGAAAGGACGCACCGCCCAGCTGCTTACGGCCCTGGTGGCGCCGGAGCAGGCCGAGAGGTTGCGCCGGGTTTGGTGGCGGCACAGCAGCACCCTGGGCTTGCGCGAACAGCACCAGACCCGCTGGGTGCTGCCGCGCCGCAGCCTGGAGCTGGCCACTCGCTTGGGGCCCGTGCGGCTGAAGCAGGCCCAGCTGCCCGATGGTCGTTGGCGCACTAAGCCAGAACACGACGACCTGGCAGCTCTTGCGCGCCAGCACACACTGGGGATCGATCAGGTGCGCTTGGTTGTTCAGCAGGCCCTCGAAGCCCAGCCCGATGCCACTCTGCCGATCCAGCCCTAGCCCAGCCAGCCCTAAGCCAACCAGCCCTAAGCATGCCGCCTTTTGCCCACGCCCTGCTTCAGCGCTGCCGCCGATGCCTGACTCGTTTGGCCGCCTGGTGGGAGGGCTTGCCGCCCCTGCCCGGCGGCCTGAAGCTGTGGATCAGCCTGCTGAGTTTTGGTTTCCTGCTGGCGGCCCTAGTGGGCCACGGGCGCCAGCTGCTGCAGCTCAGCCTCGATCGCCAGGGCTGGCTGTGGTTGCTGCTCGGGGTGGGCGTGAGTTTGCTGAGCCTGGTGGCCAACGGCCTGGCCTTCGGCGTGGTGTTGCGCTGGCTCGGGCTGCGCCCCCGCTGGGGCGAACTGGTGAGGGCCTACCTCGATACCAACCTGCGCAAATTCCTGCCCGGTGGCATCTGGCACCTCAGCAGTCGCGTGCAGCTGTTGCGCAGCGCTGAGGCCCCCTTGGCGGCCCCGGCCCCGGGCGCTCTGGCCCTGGTGGCGGTGCTGCTGGACCCCTTGGTGGCGGCGGTGGCGGCCCTGGCGCTGATGTCTGCGGGCGGCTGGCAACACGGCCTGGCTTTGTTGGGGTTGTTGCCCTTGGCCTTGCTCTGGCCCAGTTGGCTCAACCCCCTGCTCAGTCGCCTGGAGCGCCGCAAGGTCTCGGCGCTGGGCATGGACATCGAGGCGGCCGCCACTGCGCCGATTCGCTCCTATCCCTGGCCGCCGCTGCTGGTGCAGTTTGGATTTGTGCTGCTGCGCTTTGGCGGCTTTGCCTGCTGCGTGCACGCCTTCGACCTCTCCTACAGCCTCAGCTGGGGCGGCTGGCTGGCGGGCTTCGCCCTGGCCTGGACCTCTGGGCTGGTGGTGCCCGGCGCCCCCGGAGGCCTGGGCGTGTTCGAGTCGGTGCTGCTGCTGCGCCTCGGCTTCGCCATCCCCGAGGCGCCGCTGCTGGCGATTGCGATCAGCTACCGGCTGGTTGTGACCATCGCCGATCTGCTGGCGGCGCTTACGGCCAGGCTGGATGGGCAGCGGCAGTCCCAGTTGTCGGCCTAGGGAGATGGGCTTGCTGCTGGATGGATCTTTGGTAGAGCCGGTGGCCCGGGGCCTGCTGGGATCTATCTCCTGCAGCGGCGGCCCGACCGTGGAGCAGCGGCGTCTACTGCAGGCACTGCTCAACCACCTTTGGGAGCGCCCAGACCTGCGCGTTTCAGCGCTGGAGCCGATCGCTCCCGAAGAACTGGCGGCAGCGCTGAATGATCTGCCGACGCGGCGGGTGGCCCATCTGCTGCAGATGACCCTCGAGTTTTGCCGACATCCGCAGACGGATGCTCAGCTCGCGCTGGGCTGGGCCTATGCCGAGGCGTTGGGGGTGAGCAGCGCGGTCCTGGAGGTGAGCCGTGATTGGTTGCGCCAGGGGGTCGACCAGGCGGCGGCGGATGTGGGCAGGATCTTCACGACCTTCCTGCCCTTGCGGAGTGAGCCCGGTCTGGCGGATCCGCTGGCTTCTGGTGACCAGCCAGAACCGGCGCTGGTGGCGCGGATTGAGGGCTTCGCCCAGCTCCCGGAGGCCAGCCTGGGTCGGGCGTTGCTCGTTTATTACGACCGCTTCGGTTTCCCCCTGCCCGGGCGGGATGCCTGCGCCCTCAATCACCTCTACCTGGCCCACGACATGACCCACGTGATTGCGGGGATTGCGGCGACCAGTGCCGGCGAGATCGCCCTCAGCGCTTTTCAGTGGGCGATGCAGGACAACCCCATCAATGAGAGTGCCCTACTGGCATCTTTGGTGACCCACGAAGCGGGCTTTGTGAGCGCCAATCCCACCCTGGCGCCCGATCACTCCAGCCTGGACAGCCCTTCGGCGGCCTATCTGCTGGCTTCAGAACTCAAGCGTGGCAGTGCCTGCAGCGCCGATTTCTCCCTGGTGGACCATTTCGCCCTGGCCCCCTTGCCGTTATCGGAGGTGCGGCAGCAGTTCAACGTGTGCCGGCCCCATCGGCTCAGCTCGGTGGATCACCTGTTCTGGGAGGACGAGGCGTCAGCAGCAGCTTCCTGAGTCCACCACGCCTGTGGTTTCTTTGGTTGCGGCGACGCCCGTGAAGGGCAGGCTGCTGCCGCAGCCTGGGAAGAGGCCGTAGTGGCGGCTGAAGTCGCCGATGAAGGAGAAATGGGGGGCAAACCGCGTGTTCTGCAGCATGCGGAAGGTGTTGCCGCACACCGGAAACACCCGCCCGGTTTCGATGGCGTGGTGGCCATCGAGGTCGAAGCGGTGGGGGTGGTGGGGGATCGTGCCGAGGTAAATCACGGCCTGGCCATGGTCTTCGCAGGCATCTTCCAGCTCGGCGATGTGGAACAGGCGGTAGGTGGCGGCATAGAAGTGGGCCTCGCCCACCAGCGGCGCCAGGGCAGGCTCGGTGATCCGGAACTCGCGGTCGCTCACCAGCCGCGGGTCGGGGAAGCCGGCGCCCTTGGCGAGGCGCAGGAAGTCGTTCCAGTAGAGCGCTCCGCCCAGGCATTCGCCGTAGAGCACCGGATCGCGCCGAACCGCTTCAGGTAGGCGCCGATCGACGTACACATCGGAGAAATACATCTCTCCGCCTGGCTTGAGCAGTCGTTTCACCCCCTGCAGCACCGCCGCCTTGTCGGTGGAGAGGTTGAGAACGCAGTTGCTCACCACCACATCGAAACTGCCGGGCTCCAGGGGCAGGGCCTCGAGGGCTTCGATCGTGCCCTCCAGAAACGACACGTTGGCGTAGCCGAACTGCTCGGCATGGAAGGCCAGGTGCTCGCGGGCCACCGCTAGCTGCTCCGCCGTCATGTCGACTCCCACCACCGAGCCGCTGGGCCCCACCAGCTGGGCCAGGGCGTAGACGTCCCGGCCCGTGCCGCAGCCCAGATCGAGGATGCGGCAGCCCTCCAGCAGGGGCGGGCACACCAGGCCGCAGCCGTAGTAGCGCGCCAGCACATCGGGGTGGATCCGGGCCAGCAGCGGCCGCAGCCAAGCCGGCACCGCGTCGGCATCGCAGCAGGCGCTGGTCTTTAGGTCGGCCGTGCCGGTGAGCTCCTGGCCGTAATAGGCCTGGACGGCGGCTTGGGTGGGCATGGCAGCTCGCGACCTGGGGAGATGGGTTCAGTTTGCCTTCGGCGCCTCGGGCACTGCGGCCGTGCAGGAGCGATCCAGGGTCTGCAGGTACCGATCCAGGGGTTCGCGGGCCATCAGGCGCGCCTCCGCCTCCCTCGGCCATTGGTCGGGGCGATAGAGCAGCTGTAGCTCGCGGCGATCCCGCCGCCCCAGTTGGTGCAGCAGGGCATCGCTGCCTGGCAGCAGGCTGCCGCCCAGGCACAGCGACTGCACCGCATGCCAGCCCTCGTGCAGCAGGGTTTCCAGTTGGTTACCCCTGGGGCAGACCACCACCTCTCGCCGGCCGCGCACGTACAACCCAAAGAGCTGGGGCTCGGTGCAGCGGGGATGCTCCCGGCGGATCACGAACCCCCGCTGCTCAAAGGCGGCGATGGCCTCCTGCAGCTTGTCGCCCCTGGCGTTGGCCCCCAGGGGCTGCAGGAGCACCAGGCCCAGCAGGATGGCGCGTAACATCCCTGTCGCCAGCTTCCACCCTCGGCAGGACATCTCAGTAGGTGTCGACCCGCACGGGCTTGAGTTGCCAGCTCGCCTCTCCCGGCACGAGCTTGTAGCTGATCTGCCGGGTGCCCCCAGTGGGCTTGGCATTGCTATCGCCGGGGCGGTAGATCGGGAATCGGCGAGCCAGGGTGAGCTCCACCACCGCGAATTCATCGTGGCCCTGGTAGCCCTGGGCGGCCTGGCCGCTGAGCTCCGGCATATGAATCGTGGAGAGTGAGCGCCGCCCCTTGTTCAGGGCCCAACCCTCCACCGAGCCGTAGCTGCCGCTGCCGGCACTGGTGATGAACACGTACACCTCGGGCAGTCCGTTGGCATCGAGATCGGCCACCTCCACACCGCTGACGCTGCCGAGAATCTCCTGCCGAATCGGGGCAATGGCCTGGGGGGTGCCGCTGGTGGCGATGGTGAGTTGGCGCACCGAGCCCTCCCCCTTGCTGCTCACTGTGAAGGTGACTCCTTGAAGGGAGGCCCGGGTCGGGTTGGCGGGTGCGGCCAGTGCTCCACCGAGCAGGCGCGGATGGGAGAGGGTCATGGCAGGGATGCCGACTCCCTGCAGTGTTGTCGAGCCCTTGCGACCTGTCATTCCTTGTGGGGCGTCAGGATCAGATTTGGCACCTCTTCGCAACTGCATCTATTGTTGAGAAGACTGGGATCACGCTGTGACCGCCCGACTCAGCCCTGGAGCCCAGCCCCCCGCTGCAACCCTTCCCGCCGGTGGAGATGGCCTGCGCTCCAGCCTGCACGATCGCGGCCAGAGGCTGACGCCCCAGCGCCAGCGGGTGTTGGCCCTGTTTGAGCGCATTGGTGAAGGCAGCCACCTCGGCGCTGAAGAGGTGCACCAGCGCCTGCTGCGCAGCGAGGAGCGGGTGTCGCTCGCCACCGTGTATCGCACCTTGCGGCTGCTGAGCTCCATGGGGCTGCTGCAGGAGCTGGAGCTGCCCGAGGGTGGTCGCCGCTTTGAGTTGGCCAGTGACGCCCACCGCGACCATCACCATCTGGTGTGTGTGCGTTGCGGCCGCACTGAGGAATTTGAAAATTCAGCGGTGCTCCAGGCTGGCGAGCAGGCCGCGGGCGCCTATGGCTTCCGCTTGCTTGAGTGCGTGCTTAACGTCCGGGCCCTCTGCCCCAGCTGTGCGGCGACGGAGTAGTTCCCGCATACATCTAAAGGCAACCCCTAAGCGCAGCGTTTTGCAAATGCGTCAGCGCTCCTTAGCTTTACCTGTGCTTCTGTGCTCCAGGCACCAGTTATGGCATGCCCTTCTACTGGTCCGTTTGTTAACCATTAGTAAACGCTTAGACAAGCGTTCGCAGGTGTCGCCAAGGGACAGATCAGTAATGATTTGAAACTACTTCTTGGTCGGCTGGTTAGCCCTTGGGGTCGGTCGGTTTGGGCTTGGCGTTTATTTAAGGTGTTTATCAATTGATGCTGGCTGGATGTTGACCCAGTTGTAGTAATTGATTGCAGCCGTCAATGGCTTTTGGACTCGGAAAGCCAGCCTTTATTGGGTCTGCTCGAGACTGGTTTGATCACTACGTCAGGCCCCGAGGTCACCTGAGAGCTCCCCCACTCAGCACGACTAACCCATGCTGAGTACTAGCAAGGGGAGAACCAGGGCCCGCGATAGGCGAATAGGGGACTTGGAAATGTGTACAGTTTTTGAGAGTCGGATATTTAACAAAAACATCCAGAAGGAATTCTTATCTTTTTGCATAGCAATAGAAATTCGCCATTTTCCTGGGACCCCGGGAATGAATAATCAAAGTCAATTTGTATATTAAAGCGGCGTCTTTGGTTTCGCCCTGCTGCCAAGGCTGGATGCATGCGGCATGTGGAACTTGGCTGCAAATAGACTCGACCCAGGTTTGCCTATGACAAAATTCATGTAATGCAACTAGCTCAGTTTTGGCTTGGTAGGTAAGGCGCTACAAGCCAATCCTTAGGCCAAGCTGAGTACCCCAGCTCGAAAAACTTGGATTGCTCCAGTCATTATATCCATCAAAGGTGTTGTAGCCGCTTGTGCCACGATAGACAGCCTCTATGAAGGCCTTTGACCTTGGGTTCATTGCGTAAGAGATGCCTAGCTTGGCTTGATAGCCAAGTAATGATCTTGAGTATCCATCATATTGGTATCCAGGCTCGGAGAATGTGTCTACATTCAGAACGGATAGACCAATGCCTGCACCGACGTAGGGAGACAAGCGTTTGTTTGGTAACAGGTCCCAGTATAAACTTGCAAACGCAGAATTTTTGCGTGTTTCACCCCCCTGGGTGTACTTAAAATATTGACCACTTACGCTATCGTAGCCTCGCAAGTTGGTTGCATCAAGTGCGTAGGTAAGCTCTAGTCTCAGTGGTTTAAAGTTGTACCCAAGTCCGATTTCAGTGGAAAAGCCAGGGTTGGAAAACTCTGTGAATGATCCAGCATCTCCTGTGCCTACACGGTCAATTGGCCAATTTGCGCCTGCACCAGCAGTTACGTAAAGGTTACGCCTCCTATCGCTTGAGGTTTGATCAGCTTCTTTTATTTCGAGTTGATCAGCAGTGGCGGGACAAGAAAAGGCGGCCATCAAGCCAGCTATAAATAATAATGAGATCATTGGGTTCACTCCTGGTCGGCCGCTATTAATTGAAAGATACTAGCCTGTCCAAGATGGCTATGGACAAAGGAATGATCTTCACCACGTTCAGCAAATATGCCGTCGCGCTCATTTGATTTACTTGTGCGCCGCAGCTTCCGGCGTCAGTTATAGAAGGAACTCCAAGTAGCGTTTGCCAATTGTTGGTAAATGGGTTGGTGAACCCTTGAGCGGACTTCAAAAGGGCAGATCCGTCATGAATTGAAAACAGCTTGTGGTTGGGGTCCCGCCGTTTACGTTTAGTTTATTCTTGGCGTTTAGTGAGTCCGTTTATCAATTGATCATGCCATGCTCCTGGGGCATCTCATCAGTATTTATGCCGTGGTTGTGACCATGGCCTTTGGCTACTCCAGGCTGGATCTGGCCCGCACCTTTTCCAGTCGACTGAGCTCCTCACCCACGATCCTTTTGGTTTCTCTCAGGGTGCCTGGCTGGTTGGCTCACTTGCTTTCTCACCAATCCCGCTCCTTGCCAGCTGCCTTCGATGCCTAGCTCCGAGCCCAGCTTGTTGGTTGTTTTTGATCAGGGACTGGCAACCCTGGCCATGGCCCTGCGCAGCGTGCTTGAGGCCCTCTCCCTGGGCACGGTGCTGCTCGGTTTGTTGATCACCCTGCGCCAAGCCTGGCAGGGCTGGCGTGTCCGGCGGCGCGGCCCCAGTGCTTTTCAGGCGGTGAGGCTCACCTTCGGCAGCTGGTTGGCGATGGCCCTGGAGTTTCAGCTCGGGGCAGACATCGTTGCCACCTCCACTTCCCCCACCGGTGCCCATCTGGTGCAATTGGGCGTGGTGGCCGTGATCCGCACCTTGCTCAATGTGTTCTTGGCCCGTGATTTGGAGGCTGAAGCATCCCATCGATCCCTGAGCCCGGAGGGGCGCCGATGAATCTCACCAACGAACTTGCGAAGCAACGCAACCGTGATGCTGCCGAACGCACCCTCATGGCCTGGATCCGCACCTGTCTCTCGCTGATCAGCTTTGGCTTCGGCTTAGACAAGATCGTGGGAGCAATTGATCGTGCCGCAGGTGGCCAAGGTGCCCAGGTGGAGTGGGGAGTGCAGCTAGTAGCGGCGGCCTTCACGATCACAGGCATTCTCGCCATGGCGGGAGCCACGGTCCAATACCGCAAAGAGCTGCGCCGTCTCCATCAAGACGACTACGTCTACCGAGACAAGCCCCAAATAGCTGCCGCTACAGCTGTGATGCTCACTTTGATCGGTGTGCTGGCACTGGGGCTGATTGCTGCCCGCGCCGGCAGCTAGGCCCTAGCCCGCTTTCTCTTTTTGATCTGCTGTTCCGCGCCTTGCTCCGATGGCTCAATCCCCGCCCCTGTTGGTTACTGCCACCCTGTTCGCGATCATGTTTGCCCTTGGGGTGGGCTTGCCCCTCGATGGCTTAGGTCGCTGGCAGCAGCATCGGGGTCTGCTGCTGCGTGGCCTAGTCGGCACCTGCCTGCTCGTGCCGGTGGCAGCTGCGCTGTTGCTGTTGCTGCCGCCCACCATGGCCCTCTCCCAGCCGGCTCGATTTTCTATCGCCCTGATGGCTGTTTGCCCTAGTGCCCCCCTGCTGATGCGCAAGGCAGGCAAGCAGGGGGGGGATCGGATCCTGGCAGCCCTGCTCCAAGTGGCCGCAGCACTGGCGGCGATCATCACCATTCCCCTGCTGGCAAGCGGCTTCACCCGCATCTTTGGAGTTGAGGGTTGGCAGGTCCAGTCGCACCATGTAGCCGCGCAGGTGGCTCTGGTTCAGCTGCTCCCCCTGTTGCTGGGCTTGTTAGTGAGGCGCTTTGCGCCCAGCTTGGCAAGCCGACTAGAGAATCCCCTCGATCGCCTCGCTAATGGGCTGCTGCTGCTGCTCGTGTTGGTGGTGCTCTGGAAAACGGCGCCGCTTTTGGTTACCTATGTGGGCGCCAATCTGATTGCCCTGCCGGTTATGGCGGCTCTGGTGTTGATCAGCCTGGCTTTGGGCTATGGCCTCGCTAACCGAGATCCCTGTCTGGGGGTCACCCTGGCATTAGTAACATCAATGCGTAATCCAGGTCTTGCGTTGTTGCTGGCTGGCATTTATGCCCCGGAAATGCCAGCCGTCAAACTTGGAATTCTGGTATATCTATTGATAACTGTGCTGCTATCGATTCCATTTCTGAGATGGCAGCGCAGTCTTCAGTCCTGAAATATGTTGGATTGCAATCCATCTGGCAGATTCGCTCCTAGCATTGATTCTTTGCTTTTGCGCCAATATTTGCATTTGCGCAAATAAATTCTGGTCTGAATATTTGGGTGTGAAGAAGTGCATAGCTTTCCAGCGATGTGCTGTAGGCAATCCATCCTTTAAGCAGGCGTATTCGTCTTCTTGCTTCCCATGCCAAACGGAAAACCCAACGTTCTCATCCTCTGGGGTGACGACATCGGTCAAAGCAATCTGAGTTGCTACAGCGATGGCTTGATGGGCTATCAGACCCCCAATATTGACCGTGTAGCCAAGGAGGGTGGTCGCTTCATCCACTACTACGCCGAACAGAGCTGCACCGCTGGTCGTGCGGCCTTCATCTCCGGTCAGAGCGTCTTCCGCACCGGTCTCAGCAAGGTGGGGCTCCCTGGCGCCGAAGCTGGCTTTAAAGCGGAAGATCCCACCATCGCTGAACTGCTCAAGCCCCAGGGCTATCGCACCGGCCAGTTTGGCAAAAACCACTTCGGCGATCGCGATGAGCATCTGCCGACCATGCACGGTTTTGACGAGTTTTTCGGCAACCTCTATCACCTCAACGCCGAGGAGGAGCCGGAGCTGCGCGACTATCCCAAGCCTGAGGATTTCCCGAACTTCAAGGAGCGTTTCGGCCCCCGCGGTGTTTTGCATTGCTGGGCAAATGGTGATGGCAGCCAACGGATTGAAAACACCGGCCCCCTAACCCGTAAGCGGATGGAGACGGCCGATGATGAATTCATGGCTGAGGCAAAGCGTTTCATTCGCGATGCCGTTGCCTCTGGCGAGCCCTTCTTCGTCTGGTTCAACACCACCCACATGCACTTCCGCACCTATGCGCGTGCCCAGGATGTGGGCCGCAGCGGTCGCTGGCAGTCGGAGTATCACGACGTGATGATCTATCACGACGAGTGCATTGGTGAAATGCTCAACCTGCTCGACGAGTTGGGTGTCACCGACGACACCATCGTTATGTATGGCACCGACAACGGTCCCCACATGAACAGCTGGCCCGATGCCGGCATGACACCCTTCCGCAGCGAGAAGAACACCAATTGGGAAGGGGCTTATCGGGTGCCTGCCCTAGTGCGTTGGCCGGGGCATATCGCTCCAGGAACGATTTTCTCCGGTATCTGTAGCCACCTCGACTGGCTGCCCACCATCCTTGCCGCGGCTGGTGAGCCTGACATCAAGGAGAAGCTCAAGGCGGGTTATCAGGTGGGTAATAAGACCTTCAAGGTGCACCTTGATGGTTACAACATGCTCGACTACTGGACCGGCCAGGCTGACAAGAGTCCCCGGGTTGAGTTCTTCTACTTCTCCGACGACGGCGACCTCACAGGCCTGCGTTACGACAACTGGAAGTTTGTGTTCATGGAGCAGCGCTCCCAGGGCACTTGCCAGATCTGGGCCGAACCGTTTACGGCTCTGCGGGTACCCAAGATCTTCAACCTGCTCACCGACCCCTATGAGCGCGCTGATGTGACATCAAACACCTATTGGGACTGGATGTTTGATCACATTTTCCTTCTGGTACCAGCCCAGACCTACGTGGCCCAGTTCCTCGCCACCTTCGCCGAATACCCACCCCGCCAAAAGGCTGCCAGCTTCTCGCTGCAGCAGGTGATGGAGAAGATGGTGAATACTGTCGGCGGGCCCTGATCCTGCGGCCATGTCAGCCGGCACCGCCCGATCCCCCGGTCGTCCCCCATTCCCCGGAATGGTGTGGATACCGGCGGGCGGCTTCCGGATGGGGTCAGACCACCACTACCCCGAGGAGGCTCCGGCCCATGACGTCGAGGTGGCTGGCTTCTGGATCGATCGAACTCCCGTAACTAACGCCCAGTTTCGGAGCTTTGTGAAAGCCACCGGCTACCGCACGCTGGCGGAGCAGCCAGCAAATCCCGCTCACTATCCCGGTGCCAATCAGGAAAGATTGGCGCCGGCATCAATTGTTTTTGTGCCTCCCCCGGGGCCGCTGGGGCCTGGAAGCCACTACCGCTGGTGGCAATATCTCGCCGGAGCAAACTGGCGTCATCCGGAGGGGCCGGGCAGCTCGATTAAGCGCCGCGAGCAGCATCCGGTGGTCCATGTCGCCTGGGACGACGTTTTGGCCTACGCCAGCTGGTGCGGCAAACAGCTGCCTACGGAGCAGGAATGGGAGCGGGCTGCTTGGGGCGGCCTGTGCAATGTTGAGTTCGCCTGGGGTGAAGAGCTCTACCCCGGTGGGGTGCCCCTAGCTAATACCTTTCAGGGTGATTTCCCCCACCACAACAGTCGCTTAGATGGCTACGAGCGCACCTCCCCTGTAGGTGCTTTTCCTACCAACGGCTATGGGTTAGTCGACATGATCGGCAATGTGTGGGAGTGGACCGATAGCTGGTATGGCCAGCACCAGCAGAGCACGGGAGCCTGTTGCGCCGATGCCGCCCTAGCCAAAGCGCGTGAAGCAAGCATCGATAGCCACTCCCAGCACGGCGAGCAACCACGCAAAGTGGTTAAGGGTGGTTCTTATTTATGTGCACCTAGCTATTGCCGTCGTTACCGACCAGCAGCCCGCATGGCCCAGGGGCTTGATACCTCCACGGGCCATATGGGTTTTCGCTGTGTGGTGAGGCCCTCAGAGCTGGCGACGCTCTAAAGCTTCTGCCAGGCGGGTAGCGGCAGCAGCAAGTTGAGCCTGGGGATCGGGAGCGGGAGCGGAGATCGGTCGTTCGCCACGCTTCATGGCTTCAATGCCGCGCACGATCAGGAACACCACGAAGGCGATCACGATGAAATTGATCAGCGCCACGATTACAGCTCCTGCTGGCCAGGCGCTAATAGCGGATACATTGGCAGCTTTCAGGGCAGGAGCGAGCAGTGAGGTCATCACAAGACTGACGACCGCATCGACTACTTTGCCAAAAGCTCCACCGATAACCACGGCAACAGCGAGATCTACAACATTACCTTTGTTGACGAAGTCCTTGAAGTCTGTGAGAAAATTAGAACGGCGTTTCATTGAATTAGAAGAAGAATTTCAGACCAATTTCAAAGCCATTTCGATAGCTGCTGTAGCCACTATCGGGAATGTCGCCAGTATTGTAGTTGATCCCCGCATACCGCCAGGAAATATTTAGATCTGTGTTGTTTCCCACTGCATAGCCAAGGCCAACTTGGGCGTTTCCGGAAAGATCTTCTGATCCACTTAGCCCAAAGCCACCGATGTCAGCGCGGGCAAATGCCCGTAAGCGGGGAGACATGAAAATCGTAGCCTGGGTTCCCAAAAGAGGTTGAACCCAGGTGCGTCCAAAGTTGCCTTGTCGTTGGAAACTGACTCGACCTCCACTGCCTTGAATCTGGGCTGCCACATCCAACTGGGCATCGATTATGCGTATGCCGGCATAGGGGATTAGGCTGAATTGCCCCGGCTTGCCCACCGCAGCTTCTCGATCCCCAAAGCGATAGCGCAGGGCAAGGTCGTAAATACCCTGAGTAGCTGTGACTTCAGCGCTCCCCGTGAAGATTCCACGCCGGCCGGTCGTTGATTCGTATTGCCCAAGTTTCACGTAATCCAGATCGACTAAAAGACCAAGGCGATCCTTTTCGATGCTGCCGCGTAGGGAAGTGGCCCACTTCAGTTTTGAAAGAACATCACCAAGATTTAGATCGGTGTCGGCACTGAAGTTTCTTGTCCCATTTGAGACAGTAGTTGTTCCAGTAGTGCTGATCGGCGCAAAGCCATATAGCTCGATGGTGCTCGCCCAAGGGGAGGCGGGTTGCGCTGGCTGGTTGCTGGAGGCAGCGGGATCAGACGGCTGGGCGCGCAGCTCACTTGTGAGGCCACCCACCAGGGTGATGCCTATCAAGATGGGTATCACCCTGGCCCGGTGCATGGCTTGATTGCCAAGAAGTTGCTTCATCGTCTCGGCTAACAGATGGAAGATGGAACAATGGGTTGCATTTTGCCATCAAAATAATTGGATCTGCCGCTGCTAGGGCGACAGATCCATGGTTTGTTAGCCGGTTAAACCGATCCGTATGCCACTTGGCAGGCAGCATTTAGCAGTTCGGCTTCTTCGGCGTTGCTGGGCTCTTGACCATTGATTGTGCCCTGGTTGCAGTTGGCAGTCAGTTGGTAGTTGCTGCCATTGGCCTGCATTACAAAACTAACTGAATTACTGCCGGATGGTTGAACCGTTCCGTATAGCAATTGGTAGTTTGTGTTGGGTACCACGATGTAGGTGGTATTGCTGTTAACAGCATTGTCAACGGCGTTGTTGATAACTGCTGCAGTGGCGAGAGTTGCCACGCCCCAGGCCGCTGCCCGAGCACCCCACCAGCCCCAAGTTGGGGTGGACCAGCCGCCGTACCAGCCGTAGTTCCAGGGCCGCGCTACTCCCCATCCGGGCCTTGCCCAGCCGGGACGAACGTTGACATTATTGATATTAACAGTGCGGTTCCAGTTGCGATTTACATTCCGGTTTACGTTCCGGTTCACATTCCGGTTTACGTCGCGGTTTACATCGCGGTTGGTGTTTCGGTTTACGTCGCGGTTGAGGTCGCGGTTGAGGTTGCGATTGCCATCGCGGTTGGCCATCCGGTCACCTCCCTGGCCAGCACCTGGTAGCTGACGTGTGCCTGCCGCCGGTCGGTTAACGGCCGCTGGTCGGTTCAAGGAAGGTCCCCCGGCCCCACCTGCGCCAGCACCAACTCTTGCGTTGTTGCTCCAGCCACCAGCTGGTCTGGTTGAACCGCGGTTAAGGCCCGCTCCGGCATTGCTGAAGCCGCTGTTGCCACCGGCGCGCATGCCACTGCCACCTCCACGGGAGCCACCACCGCCACCACCACCGGCGCGCATGCCACCACCGCCGCCGCCACGGGATCCACCACCACCTCCGCGGGCAAGCAGTTGGGCTGTGCCGCTATCCGGCATGGCGTTATTCAGCATGGGCCGATCGAAGGCAAACGCTGTGCCGATCGGTAGGGCCAACACTCCCGCCAGCGCCAGTCCGAGGCCGCTCCACGGTGTGTTCAGAGCACGGGTCATTTGCCCACCCCCTTGCAGCCGTCGTCGTAGCAGGTGAGATCTATGCGGCCATCAGCGCCGAACTGGACCTTGATCAGGTCGCGGCCTGCCGTTGAGTCAGGGCGATCTTCCTTAACACTGTTGAGGTAATTGGGGTTGATCACGCAGAGGTCACGCCCGTTAAAGCAGATCGTGTTCGTAGAGAAGCGGGCCGCTGCTGAGTCGAGGTTTTTCCAGGTTTTGGTGCTGTCAACCCAGACACTCATGCGCACTGGGCTGTCGGTTATTCGAATCGTTTCGACGTTTTTGCCGATGCTGTGCCGGTAGAGGGTTGCATTGCCCTCGTTTACTGCTTCCACCACGCAGGCCTGCGGTTCACCGCCTTTGATGCTGCACTTGGTGTCGAGTTTGTAGAGGGTTTCTGTTTGGGCTAGGGCTGGAGCTGCCGCCAGCAGGCTCGCGGCAGCGGCCAGCAGGCCGATGCGGCTGCACATGGGGTTGCGGTTCAACATGAAGGGAAAATCCCCAACGTCGGTGGGAAGCAGTTCCAGGATGCCTATGGCCGAGGATTTTGGCCGCAAGTTGTTGCCCATAGCTACAAATGCTGACTTTGCATGCGCTACGGGATGCCATCGGTGAATAAGTAGACAAAAAGCGCAATTGCAAGTGTGCTGGCCTGGAGCGCGCGCTCGGCTCACTTGCAATTGCTTGTTGTTATTGAGAATCGCTTGCAAAAGGCGGCGTTCTTGTTTAGGTTGCGAGTCATTCGCAATAAGCCTTGCCGCGGCTATGAGTTTTCGCTTTCTGCCAGCCGATTCCCTCGCCGCCGTGCGCATGCCGGTTGGGCAAACCGTGCTGCTAAACCCCGCCCTGCTCCCCTCTGGCAGCTGCATTGAGGTGCTGGACGGGGTGGCTCGCGTTTATTGCCCCTGCGAGGAAACCGAGGGGATGACCTTGGCTTTCCTGCAGGCGGGGGATCAGCTGTGCACCGAGCGCCTCTGCAGTGAGGGCGTCTGCGTTGAGGCGCTCACGCCTTTGAGTTTCCGCAGTGACGCCACGCTCCGACAGGGCGATGGCTTTGATGCCGTCAATGAATGGACCTTGCAGCTACTGCGCATCCGTCACTTAGGCAGCGCTGACCAGCGGCTACATGCATTGTTTGGTCTGCTGGTGCGCCGACTCGGTCGTCGCTGCGGTAGCTGGTGTGATCTGCCGTTTCGTCTCACCCATGAACGCATCGGTGAATTGATCGGCACCACCCGGGTTACCACCACTCGGCTGATTTCACGGATTCGCCAGGCCCAGCTGCTCGAGGCTCCCATTGGCGAGGTCGGCATGCGCCTGGCACCGGAACTAGTTGATTCCGCCCCTTTGGCTGCTGCCTGATTTAGTCGCGCTGCTCCAGGGTGGGCACTAGGGCAAGTGCCGCTAGCAAGCCAAACGCCATGATCATTACGGCGGGTGCCATTGCGGCACCCACCCTTTCGTCACTGGCGTATTGGAATACACGCACCGCCAGGGTGTCGAAATCGAAGGGCCGCAGGGCCAGGGTGATTGGCAGTTCTTTAACCACATCTACAAACACCAGCAGTGATCCCACCAGCAGTGGCCCCCGCAGCAGGGGCAGGTGAATCCGCCGCAATACCGCCAGCCAGTCGCAGCCCAGGCTGGTCGCCGTTTCGTCGATGCTTGGGGGTATGCGCTCAAGCGCAGCATCAAGCCCCTGCTTTGAAACAGCGATGAAGCGGTCGCCGTAGCCCCAGAGCAACAGCAGCACGGGGCTGAAGCCGAGGGGGCCGCCCAGCATGATCAGCCCCAGGGCCAGCACACTGCCGGGAATGGCGTATCCCAAGCCGGCGATAAAGCTGAGCTGTTGCACCAGCGGCTCGGGGCTCCAGCGCCGGCAGATGGCCAGCAGCAGCGAACCCAGGCAGGTCACCGCAGTGGCAATCAGGGCCAGACCGAGGCTGCGGCTTGCGAGCTGGCCCAGTTCTGCGAACGATTCGCTCTGCAGCCCTTGCCAGCCCTGCTGAATCCAGAGGGCGGGAATGGCCACAGCGATAAGGGGTGGCAGCACACAGAACAATTGGGCTAGGGCGGCGCGCCAGCCCGCCAAATGCCAAACATGGGCGCTGCCCGTTCCGCCTTCCAGGTTCCAGCGCCGACTGCGTTGGCGCAATTGACGTTCGCTGGCGATTAAAACCGCCACGATCGCCAGAGCCACCAGTGATAGCAACGCCGCACCCTGGGGATCGCCATCCACCTGCCAGCGATCGAGGATTCCGGCCGAGAGGCTGGGCACGCCAAGCAGCCGCACGGCGCCGAGATCGTTCACCACCTCCATGGCGCTGAGGGCAATGCCGGCGCCGATCGAGGGCAGGGCAATTGGCAGGGCGACGCGAAAAAAACTTCTCCAGGGGCCCACGCCAAGGCTGCGGCTGGCTTCCAGTAGCCGCCTGCCACTAACAGAGAAGCTCTCGGTGCTCAGCAGAAATACATAGCTGTAGTTAGCCAGGGTGAGCAGCACGATGGCCCAGCCCAGGCCATGGATGCGCAGGCCCCGGTAGCTGCCCCAGTCGATCAGGCTGGCGGCCAGCAGGTAGGCAGGGAAGGCCATTGGCACCAGTTGGGCGATGCGCAGCCAGCGGCGGCCTGGGAAGCGGCAAACCGCGGTGAGCCAGCCGATGGCAGTTCCCACAACGGCACCTAAGAGACCCTCCCCTGCAACCAGCAGCAAGGTGCCCCGCACCTGTCTGAGCCCGTCAAATCCCAGCTCCAGCCTGCTTTCGCCCCTGTTGATCAACACGTCTTTCACCAGGGTGAGCAGGGGCAATAGGGCGAGCCCACTCGCCAAAATCACAACCAGTAAGAGCCAGGTCCGGCTGCTGGAGCGGCCCGGCCCCTGCGCGGGGGCGCCTTGTCCTTGCCCTGGGGCGCACTGGATCGTGGAGGGCGTCAACGCGATGCCAAGTCGTTACTCCCAGCCAGCCTGCGTCATCAGTTGCACCGCTTCGCGGTTGCGGCGGCCCAGCTGCTCCATGGACACCGGTGAAGCCTTAAAAGTGCCGAATGCCTTCAGGGTCGGGTTGTTGCCCCAGCCCTTGAGGGGGTATTCGTTGTTGGCGGCGGCGTAGCCCTCTCCTGATTGGGGCGAAACTAGGAACTCCAGCAGACGTTGCGCACCCTCGGGGTTGCGGGAGCTACGGGTGACGCCACCGGCCGAAATATTGACGTGCGTGGGGTTGGGCCACACAACTTTCAGCTTCGCAGCGGTGCTGCGCTCAGTGCTGTTCTTGTCTTGCAGCATGCGCGCTAGGTAGTACTGATTGGCTACAGCAGCGCCGCATTCTCCCTGTCCCACGGCCCGCAGCATGGGGGTGTCTGAGGTAAAGAAGGGCCTTTTGGTGTTGGCGAGCATGCCCTGCAGCCATTGCTGGGTGGCAGGTTTGCCGCGCCGCACCAGCTCATCGGCCGTGAGCGACTGGTTGTAGACGCTGGCGCGGTTGCGTAGGCAGAGCTTGCCTTTGAGCTCCGGACGGCTGAGGTCGGAGTAGCTGCGGATCAGGCCGGGCTTCACGATTGCTGGGTTGACCATTACGGGGCGGGCCCGGCGGGTCAGGGCAAACCACTGGCCTTTGGGGTCCCGCAGGTTGGCCGGCACGTCCTTGTTGAGTTCAGCGGAGCGAATCGACCTAAACAGATTGGCCTCCTGGGCTCGGTAAATTCGGGCCGCATCCACCAATACCAGCAGGTCGGCTTTGCTGTTGTTGCCCTCGCTCTTCAGGCGCTGGATCAGCTCGTCATCTTTACCCTCCAGCAGGTTCACCTTGATGCCGGTGCGTCGGGTGAACTCGCTATAGAGCTGTTTATCAGTGTTGTAGTGGCGTCCGGAATAGACATTCACTTCCTGGGGGCGGTTCTGGGCCATGCCCGCTACCCCGATGGCACCAGCAAGGGTGGTAGCGGCCAGGGCACAAAAGCCAAGGTGTTGGCCCCAGGGGCGTGAGCCTAGGCGGCTAGCGCTGGGTGGGTGAGTCACGTTTGAAATGGATCTGGCGTCGACAATGCACTCAGGCTACGAACGCTCACGCCTGCCCCCTGTGATCAATGCAAGCCTTGGACGTAACTATTGCTACGCCCAAGGTGGATTTGCTTCTAGATCAGAAGCGGAACTGGGTTTGAATCACTCCACCCCAGAGATCTTTGTCATTCACCTGGTTAGAACTGTTGGTGATATAGAAGAGCCCTGGAGTGATTGAGATGTTGTCAGTTACCTGGAACTTGTAGAAGAGCTCAAGAGAGAGGGGATCATCTACACCGCTTCCAGCACTGGGGTTCTGGCCAATTGCCACACCGGCGATGTTGCCCCTAACGAAGGCATCATCCCACTGCAAGCCGACGTACCAGGACTGGGAATCGGCGGCTCCAGCTACGCCCCCGGATATATCAGTGAAGCCATAACCAGCGCTGATCGAGGGGATGATGCCGCTTTCAAGGGGCTGCCAGTAGCCAGCTACGGAGAAACTGTTGGAGCTCTGGCCAGAGCTCAGGTTGCTGTTTGCTTTGCCGTTGGCATTGATGGTGCGGGTGCCGGTGGTGCCGTTGCGGTAGGCGATGGCTGCTCCCCAGTTGGGGGCCTTGTAGCCGATCTGGGCCGTGGTGTTGAGGCTGCCATCGCTGTCGAAGATGCCCTCATTTGAAATCTCACCATCCTGGGCGATGTAGTTGAGCGAGGCGTTCCAGAAGCCCTTCCCTTTCGCTACCTGTTGCTTCCAAACAGCGCCAAATCCCTGGCCGGTCACTTTGTTGTATGCACCAGGGGTGCCAGCCACGGCAAAGAAATCGAGCAGCTGGGAGCGGTAGGCGGTGGGGATGAAGGCGAGAATTTCAGTGTTGCGCACCAGGGCACCGGCGGTAAGCGTGAATTGCTTGCCCACCGGGAACTGGTAATAGAGGCGATCGATCGACAACGTATCGATGCCACCAACGCCTGATGCTCCCGCATTAGTGCTGGAGGCCTTGTCCAACTTGAACAGACTGTCTCCAGCGTTGAAGGGGCTGAAGGCCGTGAAATTCCCAGAGCGCAGGCGGGTTCTGAGCAGGTCCTTGCCGGTGAAGCTGGTATCAAGATTCAGGCGCAGGTCATAATTGAAGGTGGCGCGATCCTGCCTGCCAACAGTAACGGGAGGAGTTCCAACCCTCGTGTCTGAGTTGTAGTCGGGTACGCCACCCAGGATGAAGTTCACCTCGCCCTTGAGCTTGGTGGTGGTGGAAAACTGCTGGGCCTCCAATGTGCCCACCTTGGCCTCAAGTCCGTCGACGCGGCCCTTCAGCACCGCTAGTTCTTTCTTGAATTCATCCATCAACCTCTGCAGTTCGTCGGTCACTTCGGTGACACGGTCGAGGCAGGCATTCAAAAGGGCTGCTGCCTCGTAGCGGGTCATGGCCTGGCCACCCTTGTAGGTCCCGTTGGGATAGCCGGCCACGCAGCCGTAATTTTCCACCAAGTTGGTCAGTGCTTGGTAAGCCCAGTCTGTAGGCCTTACGTCGGAAAATTGGTTGACGCTGGTGACCTGGTTGCGCGAGCGCCAAGCCTTGAGCTCGTCAATTTCTTGTTGCTCCATGTAGTCATTGATTGCCTCCCGGCCATTCAGCGACGAGATTTCATTAGCAATGGCGGTGTCTGGGGCGGCCAAGCCTGGCAAAACTATGCCAAAAATTGCAGGGGCCAGCAATAGGCGATGTAACTGATTCATGGACTCCTCACAACAGAAGTTTGTTGATATCCACTGGGGACTCAACAAGCCATACTTCTATTTGATTGAGTCGGTGGGTGTGAAGACTATTGATTCAGAATGATGTAGTCAATGTCACCGGTTGTGCCTGACGCGCACTGGGACCAGCACGGGCTGCATCAGGCCACCACCACCGTTGTCATCATCTGAATCAGTGGCGAGCCAAAAAGCCAAGCCAAACAAGGCGACAACGCCGGAGAAAAGGATTAGCTCGGCCATGGCGTTTGATTTCGCTTTGATAAGCGTAGCTAGCTCAGCAAGGTGCTTGTGTAACAAAAGTGTCCGCTTAGGACGGTTCTCACGCCAACTGCGCAAGTGCTAGCAGCGCTCCGCCGATGCAGAGAGCACCTGCAAAGCGCCTTCCCCAGCTGGGGGCTAGTTGGCGAATCACGGCGAAACTTGCACCCACCACGGCCGCTGAGCTGAGACTCGCCCCTAGCCACCAGCCCAGCAGGTCTGTGCTGCTGCCTGTGGCTTCCTGGCCATGCAGCATGGCGTGAATAGCCACTCCTCCTGCCAGCACTACGGCCAGCAGCTGGCCCTGGCGTGCAGCCAGCGCTAGGCCAAGACCAGACACCATCAATGCTGCTAACACCTCAGCTCCTGGCAGGTTGCCCCCTAAGGCCCCATACAAGCCGCCAGAAATCGCAGCGGCTAGGGCCACTAGCAGTAGCGATGGGCCTGCCAGGGCGGCAGCGCCGCCAACGCCCAGCAGCAACAGCAGGTGGTCTAGCCCAAGCAGCGGGTGGCTTGCTCCTGCAGCCAGGCCAGCGCCTGCTAAGCCATGGGCACCTGCTGGCAGGGTCGACAACAGGCTGAGGGCCAGGCCAGCGGCGGCGGCCGGGGCCAGTTGGCGCAGGGTGGTGGACATCATGAAATTGGCTGGATCCTCTGAGTCAGTATCCCGTTCAAGCGAAGCCCTTGCCGGAATCTTTGGCAACGCACACCTGCAGTTGCTTGCGCAACTGGGCGTGGTCGAGATTTTTACCGATCAGCACGATCTGGTTCTTGCGTCCTGAGCCCTCTGGCCAGTCGGAATCGTCGATCGAGAAGCGCTTGCCAGCCAGGTGGAACACATGGCGGCGCTCACTTTCGTTGAACCAGAGGATCCCCTTGGCGCGAAACACCTCGGCTGGTAGCTGGTTGTCGAGAAAGTTCTGAAATTTGCGCAGGGCGAAAGGCCCCTCCGCCGCAAACGACAACGAGGTGAATCCCTCGATGGCTGCGTGGTCGGGGTGATCGGCGTGATCGTGGTTGAGGTGATCGTGCTTGTGATGATTGTGGTCGTGGTGATCGTGATGATCGTGGTCGTGGTGCTCGTGCTCGCAGTGGCCGTGATCGTGGTCGCAGGAGCTGTGGTCTGGCTCGGCGCTGAGCTGCTGCTGGGCAACGATTTTGTCGCTTTCGAACAGCCCCACGCTGAGTAGTAGGGGCAGGGGCACTTCGCCCTTGACCGAGCGCAGGATGCGGGCATCGGTCTTGATCTCGCGCAACTGGGCCTCCAGGGCCGCCAGCCGCTCCTCAGCTACCAGGTCGCATTTATTTAGTAACAGCATGTCGCTGTACACGATCTGGGCCCGGGCCACCTCGCCCTCCAGCAGCTCGTCGCTGAAGTTCTCGGCGTCAACCAGGGTGATGATCGAATCGAGCCTGGTGGCATCTCGCAGGTCGCTGCCGAGGAAGGTCATGGCAACCGGCAGGGGATCGGCCAGGCCGGTGGTCTCCACCACCAGATAATCCACCGGATCGGGGCGCTCCAGGATGCGGTAAACCGCCTCGAGCAGTTCACCGTTGATGGAGCAGCAGATGCAGCCGTTGCTCAGCTCCACCATGTCTTCGCCGGTGGCGACAATCAGGTCGTTGTCGATGCCGATCTCACCGAATTCGTTAACCAGCACGGCGGTTTTGACCCCCTGCTGATTGCTGAGAATGTGGTTGAGCAGGGTGGTCTTACCCGCCCCCAGAAAGCCGGTGAGGATTGTCACGGGCAGGCCCGTGGGGGTGGCACTGGCGGTCATGGAATGGGGCATGGCTTGGCTGTGATGACACTAGGAACCCTTTGCCGCAATCCATTGGGGCAGGGCTAGCTCGGCTCAGAACTGGAAGCTGGTTTTGATCAGGGCTCCGAATTGGTTGGACCCATCTCCATTCCCCCCAGGATTGTTGAGTAAGAAGATCGCCGGGGTCACGGAGATGGCGTCGGTGACCTGCCACTGGTACCACCACTCCCAAGCCCACACGCCGGATTCGCTGGCAGCCCCATTGCGGGTGGCGGTTGCAAAGGCGGGTTGGCCCACTCCCATGCCAAAGCTGTTGCCCTCAGCCAGCACATCGCTCCATTGCAGGCCCACCATCCATGACTGGCTGGTGCGTAGGTCTGAGCCGGAGCTGCCGTTGACGCCGTAACCAGCGCTGATCGAGGGCAGCCAGCCACTCTCGGCCGGCTGCCAGAAGCCGCTGATGCCAAAGGCATTGGTGTTGACGCCGTTCTCCTCGATCTCGGTGGTGATGAAGGGGGTGGCACCGGGCACACCCACGCCGGCCTCGACATAGGAATAGAGCGCGGCGATGCCCCAGTTCTCCTGGCCGTAGCCCAGCTGCACGGTGCTGGTGCCTGCTGAGCTTCTGCTGAACAGGCCCTGGGCTGAATCGACGCCATTGCCCGCCACGTAGTTAGCGCTCACACTCCAGCCGTTGTCTTGCCACCAGAGGCCCAGGCCTGGACCGAGGTTTTTGTTGTAGGCAAGCGGTGCACCGTTGAGGGTGAGCACGTTGAGGATGGTGTCGGCTGGATAGGCGCTGGGCCAGAGGGCGAGCATGTCTTCCTGGCCCACCCGGCCGCCGATCGTGGCGGTGAACTGACCACCGATCGGAGACTGCCCAAGCGGGAACTGGTAGAAGAGCTTGTCGATGCCCACCATGTCGGGGCCGCCCTCCTCCTGGAAGGCGATCTCCAGGGTGGAGAGGCCGCCACCGAAGGCATTGCGATCGCCATCGAAGTTGCCAGCCCGCAGCACCGTGCGCAGCAGATCCTTGCCGCTGAAGCTGGTGTCGAGGTTGAGCTGCAGGTCGTAGTTGAACGTGACCTGCTCACCGGCGGGGTTGTTGCTCACCCCACCCACCACAAAGGTGGCCAGGCCGGAGAGCTTGGTGGTGGTGGAGAACTGACTGGCTTCCAGTTCCCCAGCCTTGGCCTCGAGGCCATCGACCCGGCCCTTGAGGATGGCGAGTTCCTTCTCGAACTCCGCCATCAGGCGCTTGAGCTCGTCGGTCACTTCAGTGACGCGATCAAGGCAGGCGTTGAGCAGGGCGGCGGCCTCAAAGCGGGTCATGGCCTGCCCACCTCTGAAGGTGCCGTTGGGGTAGCCGGCCACGCAGCCGTATTTCTCCACCAGGTTGGTCAGCGCCTGATAGGCCCAGTCGGTGGGGCGCAGATCGGTGAATTGGCTGATGCTGGTGACTTGCTCCTGGCTGCGCGCGTAATGGTTGACGCGCTCAAGGTTGAGCTCGGCTGCTGCAGCCGCGTTAGGCGTCAGCAGGCCCAGGACTGCCGGTGCAGCCATTAGTTGTCGGATCGATGCCATTCCGTTGATTACCCAGGCTTGCGGACGCCCGCCACGAAGGACGCTCCAGGAATGATAACGGTTCTCATTCCTGTTTAGATCAAGTCTCGATCCGGTCGCGATCCACGCTTCCGCCCTTGTTGCCCCCTTGTTTCAGCGAATCGCCTGCCAGCTTTGGATCAGGGCCTGTTGGCTGGCCCGGTCACAGCGGCCCTGAAGGCCGTTCACGATCAGGCAGGTGTTGGCGCTGAGGGTGGCAACCAGGCTGCTGGCGGAGCCATCGCCCGCTGGAGCCAGGCCGTCGGCCACCAAGGGCTCGGCTGAAAGGGGAACGCCGCTGAGGGCGCTGATGCGCTGCAGTGCCTTGCTGGGCGGCAGTTGTTCGCTGAACAGCATCGGAACCTGCTCCTGCTTGAGCTGCTGCACCACGGCCTGGAAGCCCTGGGGCCGCAGGTTGTCGCTGCTGCTCATGGAGTCGACAAGGGGCAGCTCCTGGAGCCCATAGGCCCGCGCCAGGCTGGCGAAGGCGCGGTGCCCGCTGGCCAGGGGCCGGGCCACGGGGATGGTGGCCAGCTGTTGGCGGTTCCAGCGGTCGAGCTGGCCGAGCACGGTTGTCATCGCCCGGGCCCGGGCGGCGATGCGGGGGCGGGCAGCGGGTTTGAGCTGCTCGAGCTGCTTGGCCACCAGCTGCACCATGGCGCTGGCCTGGCCGGGGTCGTGCCACACGTGGGGATCCCGATCGCCGTGATCGTGGTGATCGGCGTGGGCGTGGCCAGCGGCGTGCCCTTCCTCCTGGTGGTCGCCATGGCTGTCCTGCAGGGCTTTGAGTTCGGGGCTCCCCGGCACAGCCCGCTCGGCCACCGCCACCGCCTTGCTCTGCTCGGCCAAGGAGGGGGTGAGGCCATACCCATTGATCAGCACCAGCTGGGCCTGGCTGAGGTCGCGGCTCTGCTGCGGTGTCAGCCGGAACTGGTGCGGGTCATCTCCCGGTTGCAGCAGGCAGCGCACCCGCAGGTCGTCTGCGGCTAGGCGCTGGGTGATGTCACAGAGCACGCCATCGCCGGCGATCACTTCGGCGGGTGGAGTGGATCCGCAGCCGGCCAGGGCCAGAGCCCCGGCCAGAGGCAGCGCCAGAGCAACGGTGAGGCGGAGTGGCGTGTGCGATCGGTACGTCACAGAGACAGACCAGCCAGGCCCAAAGTTTGTTGAATGATAATGGTTCTCAAGTTGTACCGGCTGCCCGCGGCTGGTGCTGGGGTGGCTGCTGATGGTGCATGGGTGGCTGTTGAAGGTGCGGGGACGGTGGGCCACGCAGAATCGACGGGTTTGCGTTCCCCCCGCCATGACCAGGCCCCACGCCTTGCTGATGGCCGGAGTGCTGCTCGTCTTCTATCTGGATGGCTTTGTGCTGGGGGCGCCCGTGGCGCTGCTGCTGGTGTGGGCTCTGCTGGGCGTGTTGGTGCTGGTTGGTTTTCTGCGGCATGCCGGCCATGGCCCTGCCGGCAGGGTTCAGTGGCCAGCAGTGGCCCTGGCGGCCCTGGCCGCCCTCGGGGTGCTGGCCCTGACGCGCGGCGCCTCTGCCTCGGTGGTGCTGGCCACCGCCCTGGTTGGGGCGGCCGGTGGAGCGCTGGAGGCGGCAGGCCGATCCAGGCACCGCTGGCAAGGGGTGGCAGCCCCGGTGTATTGCGGAGCCTTTGCCGGCATGACCTCCCAGCTGGTGCTGGGCCATCCGGCCTGGGTTGTTCTGGCAGGGGGCCTAGCTGGGCTGGTGTTGTCGGTTCTGAGCGACAGCTGGAGCGGCATCGGCGGCAAGCTCGGCACCACCGCATTCCTGGGGGTGGTTGGCGTCATGGGCCTGGCCGTGGCTGCTGGCGCGATGGGCTCGGGCGCCAGCCTGCATCCCTTCACTGCCGTCGAACGCAGCTTGGTGCTGATCCTGTCACTGCTGTCCCCGCTGGTGACCCACGCCCTCAGCTACCGCTTGGGCCTGGGTGTGGTGCTCGGCTCGGCCCTGCCCTCCCTGCTGGTGGCCCTGCTCCTGGCCCTGCTGCCCCCTTCTTTGGAGCTGGCGCCGGGGCCCTTGGCGGCCATGTGGCTGGGTGCCAGTTTCGTCGGTATGACAGCTCCAGAGCGGCTCGCCCCGCGCCCGCTGCCCCTGCTGCTGGCGATGGGCCTGCTGTTCGCCCTGCTGAGCTTCAGCTTCGCTCCGCGATTGGCGGGGATCGGCGGTGACCTCGGGGCCACGGCGGCGGTGTCGGTGTTTGCCGTGCTGGGAGCGCGGGTGCTGGTGCGCGACCGTCGTTAGGTTTGCGGTTGCACTGACGGTGTTGCGTGTCGCTTGAGGTGAGTGAGCTGCGGGTGCGCCGCGGCGGCGAGCTGGCTCTCGACGGTGTGGCTTTTGAGCTCGAGCCCGGCACGCTCACCGCCCTGGTGGGCCCCAACGGCGCTGGCAAAAGCACCCTCCTCCAGGCCATTGAGGGTCAGCTGCCAATCGAGAGCGGTTCGATCCGGCTCGATGGGGTGCCCCTCACCTTGGCCCTGGCGCGGCAGCAGTTGGCCCTGATGCCCCAGCGGGGGGAGATCGCCTGGCACTTTCCGATCAATGTGCGGGAGTTGGTTGCCCTGGGGCGGATGGCAGCCAAGCGTCCTGGCTGCTGCGATGTGGAAGCCGCCCTGCAGCGGGTGGGCCTGGCCGGGTTGGCGGGCCGGCGCCTGGATCAGTTGTCCGGTGGCCAGCAGCAGCGAGCCCTGCTGGCCCGCACCCTGGTGCAGCCAGCCAGGCTGCTGCTGCTGGATGAGCCCTGCGCAGCCATCGACCCCCCTTCACGCACCCAGCTGCTCAAGGTGATGGGCCAGCTGCGCGATGCCGGTCTCACCCTGCTGGTGAGCAGCCACGACTGGGGCCGCGACCTCGACGCCTACGACCGGGTGCTGGTGCTCGATCGCTCCCTGCTCGCCGACGGCAGCCCCCAGCAGGTGCGCCAGGCCCTCGGCGACCTGCGGGTAGGCAACCACTGCTGCGGTTGATGGGCTGGCGCTAGCTGGCCTGGCGCTGTTGACAGCTTCCGCAGAGCCCGAAAAATTCCAGGGTGTGAAATAGCAGCTGGAAGCCTGCGCTCTGGCCGCCGTCTAGGTGCACGTCGTGCATGGGGCAGTTATTAAGAACCACCGTGGCGCCGCAGTCGACACAGGTGAGGTGGTGTTCGTCGCGCTCTGTGGGGGCGAACAGAGCCTCGCCGCTGGGCAGGTGGCGGCAGCGGATCCAGCCCCGCTGCTGCAGCTGGCGCAGGTGGCGATAAACCGTAGCCAGCCCCATGGGCTGGGAGCCTTGGCGCAGCAGGGCGTGCAGGTCCTGGCCGGAGAGTTCCCGGTCGGCTTGGCGCAACGCCGTAAGCAGCAGCTGCTGGCGGTCGCTTGACGCGGCAACCTGGGTGGGCATGGCCAGAGTGGCTGGGGCGTAGTGCGCTGATCCTATGGAGACTCTTTGGTGGCTGCTGCCCCTGGTGCTGGCGCTGGTGATCGGCGGCCTCTGCCCATTGGCCGGCACCTTGCTGCTGGTGCAGCGGCGCCTGTTCCTGGCAAATCTCGTGTCGCACGCGGTGTTGCCGGGTTTGGCCCTGGCGCTGGCCCTGCGGCTTGATCCGGGCCTCGGTGGGGTGATCAGCGGCCTAGCCGGTGCCCTGTTGGCGGAGCGGCTCAGCCGTGGTGATCGTTCTGGGGAAGGGGGCGATGAGGCGGTGCTCAACACCGTGCTGGCTGGCTTTCTCGGTTTAGGGGTGCTGTTGATTCCCCTGCTGCACATCCGGGTCGATCTGGAGGCGGTGCTGTTTGGCGATCTGCTGGCCGCCGCTCCTGCCGACCTGCTGCGCAGCCTGCTGGCCCTGGTGGCAGTGCTGCTGCTGCTCGCCTGGCGCTATCACCACTACGTGTATCTGGGGGTGGATCCCCTCGGCGCCGCCAGTGCTGGTTTGCCGGTTCAGCGGCTGCGGCTACTGCTCACCCTGGTGACTGCCTTCACGGTGGTGAGCGCCATGACCGCCGTGGGGGTGGTGCTGGTGATTGCCTTGATGGGTGCTCCGGCCCTAGTGGCTTTGGCTGGAGCCGCCAGCCTGCGCCAAGCCCTCTGGCGCTCAGCCCTGGTGGGTATGGGGATCAGCGGTGGCGGCTTTCTGTTGGCGATCCAGCCAGCTGTGAACCTGCCGCCCGGTCCCTTGATCGGGGTGCTGTGCATGGGCCTGCTGCCCCTGGCCTCACTGCAGCACCGGCGCCTATCAGCCAGCGGGTAGCCACAGGGCCAGGCGCACCGGCTTGGCCAGGGGTTGCAGGCTGAGGCTGCTGCCATCCACCAGCACCGGCTTGGCGTGGCTGCCTGAGCGCAGGGTGAGCAGCAGCTGCTGGCGGGTGGGATCAAACAACATCGGCGCTCCCGGCTCCACCTCCCAGCCCTTCAAGGAGCGTTGCCTGAGCAGTTGGCCGCGGCGATCGAGGGCCAGCATCAGGGGCTGGGATCCCTGCGCCCAGTTGCTCACTACCAGCCAGACCCGATCCCCACCCCGGTCGCAAGCGCTGGCCAGGACGGCTTCGCTGCCGATCCAAAGCTGCCGCGGCGGTTGGCCCGGCTCCACCAGCTCAAGGGAGCGCCGGTAGTCGGGCCAGTGACGCACCAGCAGGGCGCGGCCGCTCACGGGGCAGAAACTGCTGAGCTCCCTACTGCCAGGCAGCAGCTGGCGCCGGCGGGGCTGGCCCGGCAGGGTGTGCAGGGTGAGGCCTTCAAGCTCAGGCACCACCACTCCGCCTCCCTCGGGGAGCAGCTGCATGGGGCCAGAAGCAGAGTGGGGCAGGGGCCATTGGCGCCCCTGGGCGGTACGCACGCTGGTGCTCCCCGGATCCAGGGCGGTGGTGGACGATTGCACCAGCAGGTCGCCGCGTCGGTTGCTGCTCAGGTGGGCAAACAGCAGCGCTGCGTCGTATAGGGGTTGAAGCCCACCCGCCACGGGTTCGGAGAGGCGCCGCGGTTCGCGCACCAGGTTGTGTTGCTGCAGCGGCAGCAGCCAGAGACGGTGGCTGCCCATGCCATCACCACTGAGCACGGCCACACCGGCACCGTTGCCTAGGGGCTGCACTTGGGCCAGCTGCGGCCACACCGGGGTCAGCGCCTGCCAGCTGCCATCGCGCCGTTGCAGCTGCAGCTGTTCGCCGCCGGCCACGGGCACCACCGCCAGCAAGCGCGGCCGGGGGTCCCATTGCCACTGCTGGCGGCCCAGGGGCAGGTTGCGGCGGTCGACCCCTGCCAGCAGCAACCGCAATGGTCCGGGGATGGTTTGGCCTGGAAGCAGTAGCAGGCGCAGGGGGTTGCTTTCCCCCAGCCACATCCAGGCCAGCTGGGGTTGCAGGCTGCTGGAGCCCACCAGGCTGGATCTGCGCATCGGTCGGCTGAAGCGCAAGTCCAGGGCTGCTGGACCGGAGCTGGCGCTGCTTGACTCCAGTTCCAACAGTCGTGGTGGGCGTCGTAGCAGTAGTTGTTGCTGCAGCAAGGCCAGGGCGAGTCCTGCCGCCAGCACCAACGTGATCCGTTGTCCTGTTGCCGTCATGGTTCCAGGGGTCGCTTGGGCCGGGCAATCGGAGTGATTCGCTGCGCTACCACCACGCTGCGGCTCTGGCCGTTGCGTTCTTCAATAGCCATGGTGCCTTCCACCGCCAGCCATTGATCCGCCCGGGGCATCCGGCCCGCCGGCCAGCGCACCGGTAGGCCCACCGGGGTGGCATCGGCGAGGCAACAGCGCACCAGCAGCCTGGCCAGCTGGGGGGGCTCACCTGGCTGGGGCAAGACAAAGCCGCTGATCCGCACGGGATCACCCGCGTAGAGGCTGGGGTCGGGTTGGCTGCGTAGCAAGCGCACCCAATCGGTGAGGCTGCGCTGGGCTGGCGGCAGCACGAAGCTCAGCTCAGTCTCATCGCCCAGCTCGGCGGGCCGGTTGGCGGCCAGGGTGCTGAAGGAGGGGTTGGGGGGAATCGCTAATACCAGCAAAGCCACTGCGGCGCTCAGCCACCAGGTTTTGGGGATGGCTTGGCGTCGCGATGGGGCTGGGCTTTCCTGGCCCCTTAGCGCCGGTTCAGCCAGCAGCAGGCCCGCCAGCAGCAGCAATGCCACACCGCTCAGCGCCACCAGTGGGTGGAAAACGCCGCTGAGCAAGAGATCCAGCCTGCCGCTGAGGCTGCTTTGCAGCAGCACGGCTCCCCAGAGCCCCAGGGCGAAGGCGCGCATCACAGCAGCAGCAAATTGACCCATTGCCCCAGCACCAGCACGGCCACCGTTGCGGCGGCACTGGTGAGGGCGATGGCCTTGGGCTTAAACAGCACCCGGAACAGTCCCAGCAGCTTCAGGTCGACCACCGGGCCCAGCACCAGAAAGGCCAGCAGCGCTCCCGGGGTGACCTGGGCAGCGAAGCCCAGGGCGAGGAAGGCATCAACGCTGGAGCAAACCGAAACCACCACCGCCAGCAGCATCAGGCTCAGCACAGAGATGGTTGGTGCTCCCCCCACCGCCAGCAGCCAGTTGCGCGGCAGCAAGGTTTGCACCGTGGCGGCGATGGCACAACCCAGCACTAGCAGGGCGGCCAGATCGAGAAATTCGCGGCTGCCGTGCTGGAGCACCTCCTGCAAGGGCGGCCGCGTCACTTTTACTGGCTGCACCTTGGCGCCGATGGCACCTACAAGCCCGCTGCGACGCTCCAGCAGCCCCACCTGGGCCAAGGGCTGGCTCAGCCGCCGTTCTTCGAGCAGCACTGGATCTAGTAATTCGGCCTCGGGCAGCAGGCGCAGCACCGTGGCCAGCAGCACCGCCAGCAGCAGGGCTGCTCCGGGGCGGGCCGCCAGCAGCCAGGGCTGGTTGGGGAAGGCGGCCCAGGTGCTGGCCAGCACAATTGGATTCAGCACCGGCGCGGCAAACAAAAAGCCCAGGGCCGTGCCAACCGGGGCACCACCGGCCAGCAGCCGCCGTGCCACCGGCACGTTGCCGCATTCGCAAGCGGGCAGGGCAAAGCCAAGGGCGGCACCGGTGAGCGGCCCCAGCAGGGGGTGGGCGGGCAACTGCCGCAGCCAGGCACCTCCAGGGGCCAGCCAGCGGGCCAGGCTGGCGATACCGACGCCAATCAGTAGAAACGGCAGGGCTTCGAGCAGCAAACCCTGAAAAATCGCCCAGGCGGTGGCCAGCTGTGCCAATAGCAACCCGCAGGGATGGACATCATGGATGCTGATTCAGGGCCTTTGGCTTTGCGCAGCCGGGGGTGGCTCGAGCTCGGGATGGGGGGCGCAGGGCATCCACAGCGAACCCATCGCATGGACGCCGTTGCAGCCCAGCTGTTTGGCTTTGATCAGGGCTTCCTGCTTGCTTGGGTAGGCGTAGAGGTTTGGGGGATGGGTCCCGGTTGCCGCTTGGTGGTGCTGGTGGGGGGAGCTAGCTCCGGCGTTCCAGATGCCCATCACGTTGACGCCAGCCACAACGATGCCCATCCCCACCACGCAGATATTGATCACCCCCATGCCCACGGCACCGAGGCTCAGCAAGCCCATCGGCACCACCCCAATGCTCACGACCCCCATTGGCACGATGCCGATCGAGATGATGCCCTGGGGGGCGATGCCGATGGCCAGCAGTTTGGGTTTGTCGCCGCACTTGGCCATCAGTGGGCCGGCGTATGGCTGCCAGAGCCATCGGTGTGTTTGGTGCAGGGCATCCATTGATCGCCCATCTGGTGCGCTCCGGTGCAGTGGAAATGCTTGGCTGCTTTTTCGGCCGCGGCTTTAGTGGGGTACAGCGCCTGAACTCCACCACTACTCCGAGTGGGCTCAGCCAGGGCAGTAGGGGGCAGCAACAGGGCAGCAGTTAGTAGTTGGAGCAAGCGGCCCATCGGGCGGTGGCGGTTCATTGAGGCGCAAGATAGGAGCCCCGCGCCCCTGGCCCAGTCATTGCTGGCTTGATGTCAGGGTTTGAACCACCCGGGCAGGGCTTCAAAACAGGCGGCATTTTTCTCGTTTTCCCTCGCCTCCACCTTCCAGCAGCAGCTGCGGCCGCTGTCGCGGCCGTGCAGCAGTTCGTTGGCCCAGCCCCACACCAGCTCCGCGCTGGCCTCCATGCCCACATTGGCCATCACGCGCAGGTCGAGGGCGCCCTGGTCGTGCAGCTGGCGCCAGGTGGAGAGGAGGGGGTCATCGGCGTTGGCCAGAAAGGTGTGGTCGAATTGATCTGCCAGCCGGGCTTCGAGCTGTTTCAGGCTGGAAAAATCCACCACAAAGCCACAGTCGTCGAGTTCATTGGCCCGAAACCAGAAGCTAAAACTGCGGCTGTAACCATGCACGAAGCGGCAGTGGCCCTGGTGGCGCCATTGGCGATGGCAACAGGGATAACCGCTGAAGGTTTTACTGCAGCTGTAGGCCGGAGTGGGCATGGGTGAGGATCGGGACAGCAGCAGCGCAAGGGCCTTGTCAGCAGTATTTCAGCCCCCAGACCCTCAATTCATTGGGGCCTTGCGCTTCAACGAAGCTGGTTTGATCCCCGCGGTCGCCCAGGACTGGCTCGATGGCGCCGTGTTGATGGTGGCCTGGATGAACCAGGAGGCGATCGAGCGCACCCTCGCCAGCGGCGAGGTGCACTACTGGAGCCGCTCGCGCCAGGAGCTATGGCATAAGGGGGCTACCAGCGGCCATATCCAGCAGCTCAAGGGCCTGCGCTACGACTGTGATGCCGACGTGCTGCTGCTCAGCATTGAGCAGAGCGGCGATGTGGCCTGCCACACCGGTGCCCGCAGCTGCTTCTACGACAACGGTCCCGAGCCCACGGCCGGGGGCCCATCGGCCGCTCAGCCGCCGGCAGATGTCTGCACCGAACTCATGCGGGTGATCGAAGGGCGCCGCGACCTTCCCGAGCCCGGCAGCTACACCAACAAATTGTTCGAGGGGGGCGACAACCGCATCCTCAAGAAGATCGGGGAGGAGAGCGCTGAGTTTGTGATGGCTTGCAAGGACGACAACGCCGCCGATATCGCCGCTGAAGCGGCAGATATCGTATTCCACCTGCAGGTAGCCCTTGCCCACCACGGAGTGAGCTGGCGGCAGGTGCAGCAGGTGCTGGCTGCCCGCCGCGGCGCTCCTCGGCGGGGCTGAGGGAGGCCTCAGCCTGTGCTGAGCATGGCCGCAGCAATCCAGATCACCAGGCCGGTGAGCACGAACCCTCCAGTTGCCACGGTGTATTGCCAGATAGCTTGGACCCTTGGTGTGGGCTGGCCTTCCAGCCAGGCTGGGCGGGCCCAGCCGCCGCCGTCTGTCCAGGGGTTTAATCCTCCAGCGGGTGCGCGCCTGGCCATCGCCTTACGCCAGTAGGAGTCGTATCGGGGGGCTTGCTGGTTGAAGGGCATGGTGCCAACGTCCTGGCCGGGAAGTACCCGCGAGCGCTGAAAAGGCACCAGGTTGTCGCCGAAGTTGTCGCGGTATTCGTCGGAATTCAGTAGCGCGTCAACAAACTTGGGCAGCCCCTGCTCGGCGATCACGATCGACCAGGCGATCTGTTCAGCTTGGCCATGCACCGGTCGGCCAAATACCCGACCCACCACCTGTTCCACCACCCTGTAATTGCTATTGCAGCGATAAAAATCCCTCTGAAACTTCTCCGAGAGCAGGAGTTGGCGGATGAAGTCGCGGGTGCTGATCTGACCGGAGCGCAGCTGGGATTCCAGCACCGCATCACGGTCCACTTTGAAGGCGTGAAAGTAGATCTGACGGTAGGCCTGCTCAATCACAGCATCGGTGGCTGCCGGATCCCGCACCAGGCAAGTGGTGTCGATCTGGCGGGGGCTTTCCTCACCGGCGGCCAGAAAGCTGCTGACACGAGCGCTGTTGGTGAGTGGCTTGGTGGCCAGAACGGGCAAGGGCACAGGGGTGAAAAATCCTCAAGGCGAGCAACGTATAAGTTTTTTCAAGCGCTCTTTAAAAGATTCGTTGAATTATCAGACAACTTGACAATGCGCAACATTGCGCAATTAATGGCAGCCGGCCTGGTCCCCGGCTGCAGTTGCGTCACTGCCCGGTAGGCCGGGCTGCTGTTGCAGCCACATAAAAGTGGCCCGATCCCGGGCTGTGAGTTGCAGCACGGGGGTTGGCCCGGGCACGCCCGCCATGGCGTCTTGGGGGTGATCACTGTGTCCCCACATCCCGAAGGCGTGGCCAAGTTCGTGCAGGGCCGTCGCCTGGATGGCGTCCGGTCGCTGCCCAGGGCTGATGCTCACCAGTACCCGCGGCTCGATTTTGGCGGGGTCGCCTGGCTTGTTCGTCGCCAGAGCTAGCTCGGCTCGGCCATGGCTGGCCCGGCCCCGCTGCAGAGGTGGCCGGCGCCTCAATATCTGTACTTGGGCCGATTCCCTGCTTTCGCTGCGGTGAATCGTGACCAATTCAGCCCAGCTTGCCAGCGCCGCTTCCACGGCTTGCAGCCAAAGCTGATCCCAGCGGGCGGAAGGCCCGGCAGTTGCGGCGGGCTCGATCCACACACACCAACGCTGACGCTTGGGCCAGCCGTGGGGTGTGGGCACTAGCCGCTGGCGGTAATCACCAGAAGCTGGTTCTGCGGCCAATCCCATGGCGGGGAAAAGACCCAGAGCAAGCATCAGGCCGCAAGCCGGCAAACTCGCTCGATTTAATCGCCGGCTTAATCGCCGCAGCATCAGGCAGGCAGGCCGACGCCGCGGGCCATCAAGGTGGCTAGTAGGGGCACAAGGGCAAAGCCCACCAACTCGATATTGAGAATCCAGCCCAGACGGGTGGCGAGAGCTTCGCTTACTTGGGGCAGCTCGCCCTTGCGCAGCGGGATAGCCCAGAGGATGTAGGTGATGGTGGGGTACAGCGACAGCCCTCCCACCCCTAGATAGAGCCCAACCTTCCACCAGAACAGGGGGTTCTCCGTATAAAACTCGCTTCCCTGGCCGAAGTACAGAACCCGCAGAATCCCGCTCACAAGCAGGGCAAGGGCTGCCAGGCCATACACCACATCGGTGATCACCATCAAGGTGGCATCGGCCTTGTTTGGATTTGGCTTGATCAAGCGCCGCTCGAGCACCAAGGCGCCAAAACAGAGCATGAAGCTCACGTAGTGCACGTAGGCCACCCCAGCGCGGGAGAGCACTTCAGGGGGGATGGCAGCCAAGCCAGGCATATGTAGTAGGCAAATCTTGGCAACCGTAACCGGCCGATCAGCTTGTCTGCTGCCCTGCCCAACAGGGAGCTGAAATCAGCAGCCATTGTGAAAGTTGAACAAGAACGGGAATTGAGGGGAATTTTGAAAGTCGGAAGCTTTTCTGTTAGTCCGTTTCTGCTTGCTGATTGCCCTTAGGTTCAATTCATTGCTTAGGTGATCCATGGCGAGCTCCTTGAGCGTCTTTTTAGGTGAAATTGGCCGTCATCAGTTGTTGATACCCGAGCAGGAGCTCACCTTGGGTCGCAAGGTGCAGGCCATGGCCCTTTTGCAGGAGCGCTGCCGTGATGCCGGTGGCTCGGGACCTGCTTGCGACTTCAATGATCTGGAGCGCTGCACCCTCAAAGCCGGTGAGCTGGCCAAAAACCAAATGATCACGGCCAACCTGCGGCTGGTGGTCAACCTGGCCAAGCGCTACCAGAACAAGGGCCTAGAGCTGCTGGACCTAATCCAGGAGGGCACCCTTGGTCTCACTCGCGCCGTGGAGAAATACGATCCCAGCCGCGGGCATCGCTTTAGTACTTACGCCTATTGGTGGATTCGACAGGGTCTAACCCGCGCCCTATCCACCCAGAGCCGCACCATTCGCATTCCCGTCAATGTGAATGAAAAACTCACAAAATTGCGTGCTGCCAAAGCTCGCTATCTCCAGGCCAACGGAGTTGCACCTAGGCCAGCCCAGTTGGCCCAGATGATGCATCTGCCCCAGGCGGCAGTGGATGATTTGCTGGGCTGCGAACTACGCAGCATCACCGTGAGCCTGCAGGGGGTGGTGAAATCGAAGTCTGATCCCTTTGAGCTGGTTGATGTGTTGCCCAGCCCGGAGCTGCCGCCGATGGAGCGAGTTGAGCTTGCCGAGCGCACGGCCGCGGTGTGGACCCTGCTCGAATGCGCCAACCTCACCCCCAAGGAGCTCACGGTGGTGATGCAGCGCTTCGGTCTTGATAGCAGCCACGAATGGCGGACCCTGGCTGAAGTGGCCCGCCAGCTCGATTGCAGTAGGGAATATTGCCGCCAGGTGCTGCAGCGGGCCCTGCGCAAATTGCGGAAAACCGGCATCGATAGCGGTTTGGTGGAAGCCGAGTAGCTGTCGTTTGCTCCTTGAATAAGCAAGTTGGCTGCAGTGCTGCCGTGACCGTGTTTGTAGATCCGACCTCAGGGGATGCTTCCGCAACGGATGCTCCCGTCGTTGATGCCCAGGTGTTGGAGAGCACCGAGGTGAATGAGGTGGTGTTGCTCAAGTTGTTGCGCCGGGCTGGCCGCACCCTGGCCAGGCCGGCCCTGGAGTGTCTGGAGCTGTTGCTTGACCCCCAGACCCCTGCACCGGCCAAACTCACCGTGCTGGCCGCGCTCACCTACCTGCTGGTGCCCCTAGATCTGATTCCAGATTTCATTCCTGCGGCGGGCTTCAGCGACGATCTTGTGGCCGTTACGGCGTTGCTTGGTTTGTGCAGTCGCCATCGCACCCCGGCGGTGCAGTTGCGGGCCCAGCGCAGACTGGATCAATGGTTTCCCCTGAACCGCTGATAGCGATGGCCAGCCTCACAGATGCAGAGCTCGATGATCTGCAGAGCTTTCTCAAAGACTGGCTGCGCCACACCGGACGCACCCAGGCGGATCTCAGGCGCGCTCTGCAAGCTGCTTCGATTCGGATGCCCGTCCTGCTTGAGGTGCTGCAACGCACTCACAACCGCGACGGGTTGCCTGGCCTCGCCCAGCAGCTGTGTGGCGTTGAGGAGCTCTGGCAAAACGAAGATGGAGCGGGCCAGAGCGAGGGTGCGGGTCGGATGGGGTTGGAGGCTTCGCTGGGGCAGCTAGATCTGCTGTTGCAGGAAATTCGCCAAGACCAGCAAACCTGAGCATGGCCGTTCAGAGTGGCGAAATAACAGCTATTGCTTCGATGCAGCTCCCAGGCGTTTCTTTGGCAACCCTTGCCGCAAGCACCTTGCTCGCCATGGCTCCAGCCTTGGCCCAGTCTGAAAGTTTTCTTCTGGGCCCGGGCAGTTCCGTGGGGCCATCCACCAAGGTCAAGCCCAAAAATTGCGTCACAGCAGCGGATGGATCCATCACTTGTGACACCCAGCTGGAAAGCTCCCCCAGCGACACCCAAGCCCGACCTATCTATGAGCAGTTCAAGAATTAATTGGCGACCGTGATCAGAAAACTGCGCCGGCTCTGGCAAGACGCCACCTATCTCGAGCTGATCGATCGCAGCGAGCAATCCCTGGCCAAGCTGCTTGGCTTCGTGTTGCTGGTGGTGTTGGTGGCTGGCACCGTGCAGTTAACGATCGGTGTAACCGCGGCGGTGCTGCAGCCAGATACCCCCTGGCTTGGCAGCAAGATCAATGCGGTTTTGGGCGATCTGCTCACCCTGCTAATTGCGGTGGAGGTGCTCCAAAACGTGACCTCCTATCTGCGCCGTCATGTGGTGCAGATCGAGCTGGTGTTGCTCACAGCCATGACCGCGGTAGCTCGAAAGGTGATCGTGCTGCCCCCCGGGGCTGAAAACAAGCCCGAGCTTCTCGGCGGGCTAGGTATTGCAGTGGTCGCCTTAGCGGCGGCGTTCTGGCTGGTTCGCAGCGTCAACATTCGCCAGCCTCCCGCCAGAACAGGGCCAGCCATACGGTCCCCGGAGCAGGATCCGTAGCGAGGAGCCTGTGCCGTTGGTGGGCTGGAATCAGCAGGCTGTCACCTCGGCAGAGCTCTACAGGCACCGTCTCACCGTCTAGCTCAAGCAGGGCGCTGCCTTGGAGCAGGGTTACCCACTCGTGTTCCTCTTGGTCGTACCAAAAACCCTCAGGGCTGGCTGCAAGGCACGAGTGGATCCGCTCAAGTCGCCAGTTTTTTTGATCCACTAAAACGACACTTATTTCCTGTCCCTCAAGAGGGCAGGGAGTAGCTAAGAGATTGGCTTCAGATTTACGGGGGGAATCGGTTTCACCCCAGCGCCGGCCGATCTCGAAGCCCCTGCTGCGGGCTAGTTCCACAACCGCGTGGTGATTGCTGCAGTCTCGCAGGGCCTGGCGCAGGGATGGGTCGGCCTCGCTGAGGGCCACGAAGGCATTCAGCTGGCGTACCTTCTCGAGAAATTGCTGCAATTGGGCTTCAGCCATCGCGGCCCCGTTCGTTTTGCTGGCTCAGATCTTTGATCATCCGCCATCGCTGGAAGGATTCCCCAGCAAATATCACCTTCTCTTCGGCTTCGATCTGCCAGCCGAGCTGGAGCAAAAGCGGCTTAGAAAGCTGGCTCGCCTCGGTGTGCAACTGGCGGCACCCCTGTTGCCAGGCGTGGCTTTCAAGGGACTGCAGGATTAGGCGGCCCCTTCCCTGCCGGGAGGCTCTGCCGCGGCAATAGAGAAGCGATAGCCGTTGCGGCGGATCCAGCACCCCAAAAGCTTCAATAATGTTTTGGTTGTTGGCTGCGCAGCTGGCCAGGCCATAGCCCCTATGCAGGGCTTCTCGAACAGCATTGCCGGTGTGGGCATGGTTGGCCCATGCCGCAATCTGAGCTTGGCTATAGAGGCCTTTCGCCTGGCTGATCACGGCGTCGTGATACACCGCTGCTACTTGATCGAGATCGACGGGATGCAGCACCCGCAGGTTTTCCATCCCGTTGCTGGGTTCAGCCTGCTTTCTATCACCGCTGCCAGCCAGCATCGAAATGGACTGAATGTTTAGGAATTGATTTGCCTGGCAAAGCTTGGCAGCTGCAGTTAATGGTGTAAATTCTGAATGTAATTCCCAGGGGCAAACCTCTTAAGCCCCGCCAATTCACCCACCAATCCCCTAAATCGATGCTCACAGGATCAGAACTGCTTGCCAAGGTCAAAGAGCTTGGCGATGTGGGTAAGTCGGAGATCGTCCGGGCCTGCGGCTATGTCTCCAATAAGAAGGATGGCGGCGAGCGCCTTAATTTCACTGCCTTCTATGAGGCCCTGCTTGAAGCCAAGGGCGTTGAGCTTGGCGGTGCTGGCAAGGTTGGCAAGGGCGGCCGCAAACTCAGCTACATCGCTACCGTGCAAGGCAACGGCAACCTGCTGATCGGCAAGGCCTACACGGCACTGCTTGATCTCAAGCCCGGCGATGAGTTCGAGATCAAGCTCGGCCGCAAGCAGATTCGCCTGATTCCCGCCGGTGCCACCGACGAAGATGAAGAGTGATAGCAGCGTCCCCATTTGACGCTGCTTAAGCATCTGTTAATTGTTTCCCCCGGCTGGTCCGGGGGTTTTTTTTGTCTTGCCGTCCACGACTCTCTGGTCAGGCGGCTAGGGCGATTTCACTGCCAAGCTCGGCAGCCAGCGCCTGATAGTCATTCGGGTTGCAGGACAGCAGGATCAGTTGCATGCCGTGGTTGGCCCCTCGGCGCAGCATCTGCTGCAGCGCTTGCAGGCGCTGTTGATCGCTGTTGGCAAAGGCGTCGTCGAATATCAACGGTAGGCAATCGTCGTAGGCGGGTTGGAGCACCTCCGCTATGGCCAAGCGCAGGGCGGCGGCTAATTGTTCGCGCATGCCTCCACTTAGCTGCTCGAAGCCAAAGCGGTGTTGGCCCTGCTGAAGTTCGAAATTGCCAAACCCACTTTTGGGGTCAAAGTCCAGGCTTACCTGGTGCCTGCCGCTTTGCAGGTAGTGGAGGTAGGGCCCAATGGCCTGCTCCAGCGGTTCGCTGTAGCGCTGGGAGAAATCCTGGCGGGTCTGGTGAAACAGGTTCTGCAACATCTGCAATGCCTGGGTTTGGAGCTCTAGCGCCTCCAGATCTGCCTGGGCCGACTCCCAGGCGGCCTGGCGATGTTCCACTAATGCCGCTGGATCATCCGAGCTAAGAGTGAGGCAGCGTTGCTCGTTTTGGCCGCGGCTGGTGAGCAGGGCGTCTTTCTCGCCATCTAGCAGGCGTAGGCGCTGCTCGATGGCGCCGCCAGCTGGCAGCTTGTCGAGCAGTTCGTTATCCAGGGCAGACAACTCCGCCTCTTGGATGAGCAGGGCCTGGCGGCTGTTGTTCACCGCATCAGTTAGTTGCTGCGCATCACCGTGACTGGCTTGTAGGGCTAGTTGGCGTTCCGCCAAGGTGCTCAGGGAGCCCGTGAGTTGCTCGAGGTTTCGCTCCAGCTCCTGGCTGCTTCGGTGCTGCTGCTCCAGTTGCTGGTGCCAGCTTGTGCGCTCGGCTTCGGCCTGCTGCTGCTTTTGACTGAGCTCGTTGGCTTGTCGCCGCAGCTCCTCGATCCAGGCCTCGAGCTCCGCGCGCCCCTGGGGCAGCTCCCCGCTTTCGGCCAGGCTCTGGCGCTGCAATTGATGGTGTGCCAGCCGGCTGAGCAGGCGCTGACGCCTCGGCTCAAGGGCGGTTATCTGCTCTTCCAAGCGACTCCAGGGGATGGCGCTGGCCGCTTGGCGCAGGTTGGCCAGCTCGAGCTCCAGGGCCTGGCGCTGCTGGGCAATCACTTCTGCCGCTTCGCTGTTGGCCACGCCAATTGCGGTCTGCAGCTCGCGCAGGGCCGCACCGCTGTGCTGCAGGGCAGCTGCGGCTTGGGCGGTCGCCTCCCCTCCCCCAGGGCTGATTCGCAGCCTTACCCCGCAGCCCACCGTCAGCTCGGCGCTGCCATTGAGCTGAACCGTTTCTCCAGCGGATAGGGGCTGGCCGGCGAGGCTTACGGGCTGATCCGCCTCAATCAAACTGATCGCTGTCGCCATGGCCTGGCTGCGGGCTTCGGCCTGGGCCCATTGCTGTTCGGCCTGCCGCAGGGCCTTCACAGCGGCGGCATCGATCGGGGCCAGCTGGGCAAGGCTCTGCTTGCACTGTTCCGCCTGGAGCTGGAGCCGCTGGAATTGTTGTTGATGCTCTAGGAGCTGCTGACCTTCCCGCTCGAGGTTGGCTAGATCGAGCAGTTGCTGGGCCAGCTCCAGTCGCTCGACCTGTTGCTGCTGCTCGTTTTTCAGCTTCTGGCAGGCCTGCTCTGAGCTTTGGCAATTGGCTTCCAAGCTGCGGTATTGCTGTTGCCGGCTGGCGCGTTGCAGCTGCCAGTCCTGCTGCTGCGCCCCTAGTTCGCCCAGCTGCTGCTGTACCGCTTGCAGCTGCGATAGGGCCTGCTCAAGATTGCTCAGTTGCTGGCGCAGGGGTTCCATCTGGGCTCGCCGCAGCCGCACCTGGGCCTCCAGCTGGAGAGCTCGCTGCAGCTGCGGTCGCTCCTGGGCTTCGATCAACTGCAGCCTTTGACCTATTTGGCGCAGCTGCTCCATGGCCGCTTCCAGCTCAGCTTGGAGGGCTTGGGCTTGCTCCAGGTTCAGTAGGGCGTCTGAGCAGCGTTGGCGGGCCGCGGCCAGGGGGGAGCCGGCCTTCACCTTGCCTGTGGCCGTGAACTGCTGGTCGAGCCGGGCCTGCAGCTGCTCGCTTACCAGGCGGTCGAGGGGGGATTCCAGGGCCGCGGCCGCCGCGCCCCGCTGCTGGAGTTGTTGTACCAGCTGTTCAACGTCGTAGGCCTCGCTGGGGCTGCCCAGCAGGTTGGTGCCGGCCTCCCCCTGGCGCACCCAGAGGTGGGCCCAGCGCAGCGGCAACTGACTGTGGCGCCTGCCCTCGATTGGCCCATCCACCCCCAGTAGACGGGCCAGCTGCTCCTCCGCCGCCGCCCCCCGCAGGGCCACGCCAGCATCGCTGCTGAGCTGGCAGGTGCCACTTGCCCCGGAAAAGCGCTTGCGTAGCTCCCAACGGGCGCCGGCCGCCTCAAAGCCCAGCTCCACCTCCGGCAGGCCGCTGTGCAGGCGGGAGCGCATTTCGTCTACCGCCCGGCCCGTGGCAGTGGCCTTCAGGAACAGCACCTTGTGCAGGGCCTCCACCACCGTGCTTTTGCCCGCCTCGTTGGGGCCGCCTAGCAGGGTGAAGCGGGGATCGAACTGAAGCTCGAGCTGCTGGTGCAAGCGCACCTGGCGCAGGGTGGCGTGGAGCAGGCGCATGTTTAGCCCCGCAACTGGGCCACGGTCTGGTGCAGCTCGCTGAGGGCTAGACGCACCACCGTGGGATCGGCGTCGCCAGGGGCCTTAAGGCAGCGATGCAGCTCTTGGGCAACCCGGGCAACCAGGGGATCGCCGGGGCGCTGGGTGAGCTCGGCTAGTTCGGCATCTCCGGGCGCCGCTTCACAGCGACCACGCAGCTTCAGGCGCAGCAGCTGGGCATCAAGGCGCTCCATCAGTTCCGCGTAGCGGCGATGGCCAGCCAGGCTGAGGCTGCCGCCCACCTCCAGCAGCAGCAGGTCGCTGCCGATGCGCCCGCCAAGCAGGCGTTCCAGCTGGGCCTCGAGTCGCTCAAGGTCGCTGTCTTGCTGCAGTTGGATGCGCAGGGGATGCCAGTTCAGCGCTCCGGTGGCCAAGGGGCTCACCTGGGGCACCACGCCCCGCCCAAGCTGCACCTGCAACACCTGGCCGCAGCGGTAGTCGGCGCTGCGGGGAAAGCGATCTGCTTCGGGGGTGCCGCTATACCAAACCTTCTCGGATACCCGTTTGAGACCGTGCCAGTCGCCTAAGGCCACATAGTCAACATGCTCCAACCAGGCCCCCTCCAGCCGCAGACGGTTGCTGGCATCGCCGGGGTTGTCGTCGTCTGGCTCGCCAGCGGCATCAAGGTCGGTGGCACCAAAGCCATGAACCGAGCCATGGGCGAGCACCAACCTGGGCTTGTTTTTAGGCAGCTCAGTCCAGTTGAGGCCGTTGAGCCAGCCGCAGGGATCGCTTGCATCAGTGCGACGCAGAAGCGGGCAGGGCAGCACCACCACACTTGCCAGTTCGATGGGTGTGGCCTCCAGCAACACCCGCAGATTGGCGGCGCGGCGCCCCTGCTCCCCCAGGAAATAGGGCGTATGCCACACGCTGCCTGGGGCACCGTGGTCGTGGTTGCCGGGGATCACCAGCACGGCACAAGGGATCGTGCCGATGGCGGCACACACGGCACTCACATCCGCTGCTCCAGGGGTGGGTGAGTCGAATAGATCCCCAGCTACTACTACCAAGTCGGCGGCTGTGGCGGCGGCGTGGGTTGCGATACGGCCGATTGCCTGGAGCCGCACCTGGCGTAGCAGGGCGCGTTTGTCTGGATCGCTGACCCGGGCATAGGGCTTGCCGATCTGCCAGTCGGCGCTGTGCAGCAGGGTGACGGGTGGCAAGGGGCTAGCCAGGGCCCAGGTGGCGGTGTAAGACCCTCTTTAGCGCCTGCAGGCGCACACTGGAATCATCGGCACACTGGAATCATCAATAGCAAGATTGCCAAGATGCTGCAGAAGTTGTTGCGGGGGTTGGGGTTGGCCAGGTTGAGGTGGTTAGCCGTTGTGATGGCGGCGCTGGTAATAAGTGCTGGCCCGGTTTGGGCTGCCCCTGCGGCGGACGGGGCTGAGCTCTTTGCCAACCATTGCGCTGGCTGCCACGTAAATGGTGGCAACATCATTCGCCGCGGCAAAAACTTGCACCTGGCGGCCCTAGAGCGCAATGGCGTCGATGGTCCGGAGCGGATCGCCGTAATTGCCGCCGCCGGCCAGGGCCAGATGTCTGGTTATGCAGCCGTGCTTGGGGAAGGGGGAGCAGAGGCGGTGGCCGGCTACGTGTGGCAGCAGGCCCAGCTGGATTGGCCCAAGGGCTGAACTTGCTTCAGAAGGCCTGGATCCAGGGATACACCTGCACCTCAGTCCAGATGCCATTGCGCCAGTAGACATCTGCCTTAACCAGGGCTTCAACCTGCTCTTTGCTGTCGGCCTCGTAGATCCCGAACACATGGGTGCTGCCTTCGGTGGGGCCCAGGGTGATCAGGGTGCCGGCGTCTTTAAGGCCCTGCAGTCCGGCTAGGTGCTCTTCCCGATAGGGGCCGCGCTTTTCGAGGGCGTCATCGCAGTAGGTACCCCAGAGCACGAAGCGCATGGTGTTGGGAGTTATCGGGGTCTGACATTACGGGGTTACCGGCTTACTGGCTGCCGATCAGGGGTGTTAAGAAGGGTGTCTCAAGATCCAAAATTCACGTGCTTCGCTCCTGTCTCCTTCTTGCTACTGCTGTCTTTTTCGCGGCTCCTGCCCAAGCCAACATGGTGAAGCAGATCATCATCGGCAAATGCTCCACCGCCATGCAGGATGACTTCAAGAAGGCAGGCAAAACACCACCTGCTGGAATGGTTGGAGAGACCTGCGGTTGCATTGCCGACGGCATGCTCACGAGAGGGCAAAGCTTGGATCAGGCCAAGGCCGTCTGCGTTAAGCAGTCAACTGCCAAATACAACCCTTGAGTCTTAGGGCTGTGAGCGATTCCGCTTACCCCCTACCGGGCCCAAGCCAGCGGTTGGCGAAGGTACTTAGCCCAATCATTCCTGAGCTGGCGGCCCTGGTGCACCAGACCCCCGGCACCCTGTCGCTGGCCCAGGGAATGGTGGGCTGGGATCCCCCACCGGGCGTAGCCCTTGCCGTGGCCGAGGCCCTGGCGACCAGGGGGCCAGCGCTGCACCGTTACGGGCCACTCCTGGGTGATCCAGAGCTGCTGGCGGCAATCACCGCCAAGCTCACCAACCAGAACGACCTCGACCTCACAGGGGCTGAGCTGCTGGTTACAGCCGGCAGCAACATGGCGTTCAACGCGGTAGCTCAAGTGATCGCAGCGGGCCCCCCAGGGGAACCCAGCGAGGTGATCCTGCCTGTGCCCTTTTATTTCAATCACGTGATGGCGGTGCAGCTGGCCGGTGCCGTGCCCGTCCCGGTGCAGGCGGGCCTGATTCCCGATCCAGAGCGGCTGGCGGCGGCAATCACCCCGCGCACCCGGGCCATCGTCACCGTGTCGCCAAATAACCCCAGTGGCGTGGTGATTCCGGCCCAAGTGTTGGCGGCGATCAACCAGCTCTGTGAGTTGCACGGCCTCTTTCACATCAGCGATGAGGCCTACGAACAGTTCGTTTACGGCGAGGAGCCCCACTGGAGCGCCGGTTCCCTGCCGGGCAGCGCCGCCCATACCGTGTCGCTGCATTCGCTGTCGAAGGCCTATGGCCTGGCGGGCTGGCGGTTGGGCTACATGGCCGTACCGCAGGCGCTGCTGCCTTCTTTATTGAAGGTGCAGGACACGGTGCTGATCTGTCCGCCCCGACTCACCCAGCACGCCGCCCGGGCTGCCCTAGCTGCCGGGCCGGCCTGGTGCGCGCCCCGGATCGCAGCCCTGGCGAAGCTGCGCCTGCAGCTGCTGGCTGCCGTGGCAGAGCAGCAGGCCCAGGGCTTGCCGGTGCGCTTGCTGGCCCAGCCCGATGGGGCCTTCTACGCCCTGCTGCAAGTTGCTGTGCCGTTGCCGTTCGATGCGGACACGCTGATGCGGCGGCTGGTGCTCGAGCACCGGGTGGCGACACTGAGCGGCGGCAGCTTCGGGCTGGATTCAAGCGACGCTGGGCCGGTGTTGCGGCTCAGCTACGGCCTGCTCGACGCTGCGGATCTGGCTGAGGCCTTCGATCGGCTATTCAGCGGCCTGCGCCGCCTGCTGGCTACAGCTAGCGGCGTAGGCCGCGGCCACCGCGCTGAATAGCTTGGTTGCCTCGTTGGTTGCCTCGTTCATCGACGCTCCAGCACCAGCATTCGATTGTTGGCCGGCAGGGGCAGATCGGCTAGGAGCTCGAGACCGAGGTTTTGGGCTTGCTGCACCAGCTCACTGGCATCACGCACCCCCATGGCTGGGTCGAGGCTGCGCAGGTGCTGGTCGAAGGCGGCGTTGCTGGCGGCAGTGTGTACGCCGCCGTCCTGGAAGGGGCCATAGAGCAGCAGCAGCCCGCTAGGCCGCAACACCCGCGAGGCACCGGCTAGTAGATGCGGTACGGCCGCCGCCGACATGATGTGGCAGGTGTTGGCGCTGAAAACAGCATCGAAGCTCTGGCGTGGCCATTGCTGGGCTATCGATACATCGAGAGCGATGGCTGGTGGCAGCGTGGGGCTCAGGGCCTCCAGCTGAGCCTGCAGATCCGTGAGGCTCTCTTGGCGTTCACTGGCCTGCCAGCTGAGGCCTGCGATCTGCTGGCAGAAGAAAGCTGCGTGCTGGCCGCTGCCTGAGCCGATCTCAAGTACTTGGGCGTGGGCAGGCAGCCACTCTTTAAGCACAGCCAGGATCGGCCCTTTGTTGCGCTCGCAGGCGGAGGAAAACAGCATGAGGAGCTTAAGCGTCGAGCCCGGCCCGCAACTCGGCGCAGAAGCGCCCGGCCGCGGCGGCAACATCGCCCTGCTGGCCATGGGCGGCCGCCATCACTTTCACTAGGGCACTGCCCACAATTGCCCCATCGGCGCCCCAGTCGCGCACCTGGCGGGCTTGCTCGGGGCCGGAAATGCCAAAGCCCACGGCGATTGGCGTATCTCCCAGGGTCTTGAGCTGGCCCACCAGATCGCCCACCCGGGATTCAAGGTTTGTGCGCACCCCGGTCACGCCGGTGACGCTCACCAGGTAGGTGAAGCCGCGGCTGGCCTGATGGATTCTTCCCATGCGCTCGGCTGGCGTGGTGGGCGCCACCAGCAGCACTAGATCGAGGCCGGCAGCTGCTGCGATTACTGAGAGTTTCTCGGCCTCCTCAAGGGGTAAGTCGGGCACCACCAAGCCGGCGGCTCCGGCGGCGGCGGCGGCGGCACAGAAGGCCTCCATGCCGCGGTTGAGCAAGGGGTTGCTGTAGGTGAAAAGCACCACGGGCATGGTCAGTTCACCCTTGAGGGAGCTGAGCATCTCAAGCACCCCGGCTGGAGTGGTGCCAGCTTTCAGGGCTCGGCTGGCGGCGGCCTGGATCACCGGTCCATCGGCCAAGGGATCGCTGTAGGGAATGCCGAGCTCCACCAGGTCGGCGCCATTGGCCTGCAGGGCCAGCAGGCTGGCCCGGGTGTGGGTCAGATCCGGATCGCCCGCCATCAAAAACGGCATCAGGGCGCAACGTCCCTGTTGGCGAAGGGAGATGAAACGCTGCTGGATTTGGGTGGGGGCGGCAGACACAGCAGCGATAAGGGCTTCGGCCAGTGAGCCTATGCCTCGCCCTGGGGAGCTTCTGGCAGCTGGCCCGTTTCGCGCAGGAGTCGCTCCTGCTCTTCGGGGCTGAGGGCGTCAAACTTGCGCTGCAGAGCCTCAGTGGTGAAGGCGTCGTAGGCCTCGCGGTATTGGCGCCGCTGCTGGATAAAGGTCATTTTGCCTGTGACCACCCGAAACAGGTAGCTGCCCGTCCAGGCGAGTACCAGCACCATCAGCAGGGCAGAGGCGGCGATACCAGCAGAAAAGCCCTCAAAGCCCCCGGCCTGAAAAATCCAATACCCGCCGCCGCCCAAGCCAAATACTCCTAGGGCCAGCAGCAGGGCCCGACCGTTGGTCATGAGAGCACGTTGCCCTGACCTGCCATGCGCAGGTTGATGAAGGGAGCAAACAAGATCAGCCCAGGGAAAAACAGGAACACCAGCCCGTAGACCCCAAAGCGCTCGAGCTTGCCCATCACCGTCCAACGCTTGATCATCCAGGCGTAAAGCAGCAGGGGCACGGCCACTAGATAGGCGCCTGCGATCAGGGCATAGGCCACCAGCACCAGCAGTAGATCAGGCGAAACGGATTGAAGAAACCCGGGCAGCTGCACGGCAAACCTTCTTGTTGCCACCAATTTAGGATGGCCAGGCAGGGGGCATGGCGGAATTGGTAGACGCAGCGGACTTAAAATCCGCAGACGGCAACGTTGTGGGGGTTCAAGTCCCCCTGCCCCCATTGATTTTGGTTGGATTTGCCCGGTGCTGATTCGAGAAGTTTTGAGTGGTCGCTGGAAGCTGCTGCTGCTGGTGAGTGCTGTGGCGATTGTGGTGCCGCCTGAGGCGGCGGGCCCTTTCAAGCTCCCCTATTTCCTGCTTTGCGGCCTCGCCCTGATCCCCCTGGCCCAGATCACAGCTGAGCTGGTCGATCGCCTTGTGCTCCGCGTTGGTGAGCGGTTGGGAGGGCTGCTGAACGTCACCCTGGGCAATTTGCTTGAGCTGGTAATCGCCCTGACGGCCTTGAAAAGCGGCCTTTACGACCTGGTGGTGTTGAGCATTGCCGGTGCCGTGATCACCAACAGTCTGTTGGTGCTCGGAATCAGCACGATCGTGGCTGGGAGGCGGGAGTTGGTGGTGGATCTCAATCGCCACAGTCGTGGCCTGAGCACCCGCCAGTTGCTGATAAGTGTGATTTTGATGTCGGTCCCCTCGATCTTTTTCTGGGACTCGATGCACCCGATCACCGAGGGCAGCAACGTATTTGATCTGTTTGCCGTCTACTCCCTGATCGTAGCGGTGATTGTGATGCTGGCTTATCTGCTTTCCTACCTATATCAACTGGGTACCCATCGGGGGCTCTTTGCTGTTGAGAGGGAGCTGGCAGAAGCTAGTGCTACCAGCCAGTCCCAGGCGTCCCTGCTCGCAATTGTGGGGGTGCTGGTTTTGGTGGCCCTGGCCATTGCCGGGGTATCGGAACACTTGGTGGCTGGGCTCGAAGATCTGGTCAAAGGCAGTGCGGTCACCCCCCTATTTGTGGGCATGTTGTTGTTGCCGTTGTTTTCGGCAATCCCAGAAGCTCTGGTCGCCTTTCGGGCGGCCAGTCGAGGTCGTATGGCCCTGGCGATGGCCAGCACCGTTGAATCCAGCGTCCAGTTGATGTTGTTCGTATTGCCCGTCCTGGTGCTGCTCGGACCGTTGATGGGGCGTTTCCTACACCTCACCTTCCCGCCCCAGGCCCTTGCCTGCCTTGGGGCCACCGCCTTTGCCGTGCACTGTGTGACGGAAGGGGATTCCCTGACCTGGTACCAGGGTTTGCTGCTGCTCAGCATCTATACGGCCCTATTCGTGGGTGCTTTGTTGCTCAAACCCATCATTTGAATTGCTCAAGCGAAGGGGTACCTGCTTTCGGGCTATGGTGGAAGGGTCTGGCAGAAGCCGGCTAGCTCTAAGAGCTTGCGCAGGCCAGAACAAGCACCATGCATCCCCTGCGCTTCCTGGGGAAGGCCGATCAGTCTGCCAAGTCAGATCTGTAGGCCAAGTCAGCTCAGTCCAGTTTGATTGTTCTGCTTAGCGATTGCTCCGTGTGAATTCCCCTTATGGGAATGGCAATCCTTCGGTGCGAGATCCATATCGATTCACTTTTCCATGTTTATTGTTTCCCCGTCCCCATCCCGCTCAAGCCGCACCAGCTATCCCAGCTGCCCGCTGCACTCCCGTCCCCAAGGACGTCCCCCCTCCCAACCGCTCACTTGGGAGGAGTTGCTAGGCCAGCGCTGAGCAGGGCCGCAAAGTGGCTGCCCTCATGGGGCCTGCAGGCGCTGCCGCTGCAGATAGACACGAATCAACTTTTCGTCCATCAGCCCCTGGCGCGCCAGAGGCGCTTCATTGCAGCGCTCGAACAGGCCTAGCAGTGTGGAGGCCTGGAAGCTGAAGCCCTGTTCGGCGGCTATGGCCACCACATCGGGAGCAGTTATCACATCGTTGAGCAGATCGCGCAGGGCACCATCCTGCTGAATCTGGCCCAGAAAGGTAAAGAGGCTTTCGAGCTCCTCGGACTGGCCCGAGCCAGCTGCGGTGGTTGTGGCGTCCGGATCAATCACTCGGAATGTCTGCCGATAATTAAGGCTCAGCCTAGTCGCAGGCCCCCGATTGGCCCCCTGTTGACGGGTGACCGTACAGAATCCCATATCAATACTTGGCAGCTCTTCACCGATGCCCCTTTTGCCCAGCGCCATCGAAATCATCATTGGCATCGTGCTGCTGTTTGGTGGCGGCGAATTGTTTGTGGCTGGGTCCACGGCCGTGGCCCTGTTGTTTGGCATTCCCCAGATCGTGATCGGGCTCACGGTGGTGTCTCTAGGCACCAGCGCTCCGGAGCTATTCGTGAGCTTGATTTCCACGATTCAAGGCGGCGATGATATCGCCGTTAGCAACATTGTTGGCAGCAATATTTTCAACGTGCTGGTGGTGCTTGGGCTCAGCGCCCTAGTGGTGCCGCTGCGGGTTAAAAGCCGGTTGATACGCCGCGATGTGCCCTTGCTGCTTGGTGTGTCGATGGCGGTGTGGGGCATGGCTTCCGGTGGCCGGCTCACTTGGCAGGCCGGTTTGGCCCTGCTGGTCGGCACAGTGATCAACATCGTTTGGGAGATGCGCACTGCCGGTGAAAATCCTGATGAAGGTGATGATATTGACGAAAATGACCGGGCTACACCGGCTGTAGCAGGGGCCAAATTGGCTGGCGGGCTTGTGCTGCTGGTGGTGGGATCGCAGATTTTGGTTAAGGGGGCCACCGCAGCGGCCGTGGGCTTGGGCGTCAGCCAAACAGTTATTGGCCTCACGATTGTGGCCGCCGGCACATCGATGCCGGAATTGGTTACCTCACTTGTGGCTGCTTATCGCGGCAAGGCAGACCTGGCAATTGGCAACGTAGTGGGTAGCAACCTGCTCAACCAGCTGGTGATCCTTGGGCTTTGCGGTGTGGCTTCCGGTAGCCAGGGCCTCACGGTGGATCCGGTGATGGTCAACCGCGATTTCCCGATCATGGTGCTCACCACCCTGGCTTGCTTGCCGATTTTCTGGAGTAATGGCGTGATCACCCGCCTCGAAGGTGGAATCTTGGTAGGTCTCTATGGCCTGTATCTGGTGGAGCAGGTGCTTACAAATACGGTCACGTCAGCAGTTGATGAGTTCAGGCTTGTAGCCCTAGTGGCAATACTGCCGCTGGTGTTTGTGTTTCTTGTGTGGCAAACCCTGCGCTGGCGCCGGGATCGCTTCGCTTGAGCTACCTGGCCAGCATTGTTGTTCCATTCCTCAGCACCAACGGTCTGCAGGAGCTAATCCTGACCTGGGGTTATGGGGTCGTCTTTATTGCCATGCTGCTCGAAAGCGCTGGCCTGCCGCTTCCGGGAGAAACCATCACCCTCATTAGCGGCTATGCGGACGGCAGTGGCCAGCTGAAGGTGCTGGGGGTGATCGCTGCCGCTGCCAGCGGGGCGATCATCGGCGATAGCCTCGGCTACTGGATCGGGCGAAGGGCGGGCTGGCCCTTGCTGCTGCGAATGGGAGCTTTGCTGCACCAATCCCCGGAGCAGCTGGAGAGCTACAGGCTGCGTTTTCTGCGCCATGCCGGCAAGTCGGTTTTCCTGGGACGTTTCGTCGCGGTGGGTATGCCCTACCTGCGCTTTCTGATCTTCAACTGCGCCGGTGCTGTGCTTTGGGCCTCAACGATGGTGACCTTGGCCTGGCTCGGTGGGCGCTGGGTTCCCCTGAATCGGATGCTCGAAGGGGTGGTGGAGTTTGGAATCGGCGCATTGGTGTGGTGGGAAAGCAGCCAACTCGATTCAGGTGACGCTCCCTAGCAATGGATCTAACCCCCCAGCAGCGGCGCGCCGCCACCCTGGCCGCCCTGCTTGGCAATGCCCTCGAGTGGTTTGACTTTGCCGTTTACGGCTATCTGGCCACCCCACTTGGCCATGCCTTTTTCCCGGCCGAGGATCCGGGCCTACAGGCCTTGGCCGCCTTCGGCGTGTTTGCGGTGGGTTACCTAATGCGGCCAGTGGGCAGCCTGGTGCTCGGCCCGATCGGCGACCTGCTCGGCCGCCGCAACATGCTCAGCCTCAGCATCGTGCTGATGGGCGCCGCCAGGCTGTTGATCGCCATCTTGCCCACCCATGCCCAGTGGGGGGCGGGGGCGGGGCTGGCCCTGCTGGCCCTACGCATGGTGCAAGGGTTTTCGGTGGGCGGTGAATTCACCGGTTCGATGACCTACGCCACAGAGGCCGCCCCCCTGGTCAGCAGTGCTTGCTGGCCAGCCTGGCCACCGCCGGTGGCCCTGCTGGCCCGCTCCCTCGGCAATGCCGCCATGGATGCCTGGGGCTGGCGGAGGTGCGTCAGCAGGGTCCGCTGGTGCTGCGCATCATCGCGTTGGTTTCCTTCGCCAACGTCGTCTTTTCTGTGCTGTTTGTCTACCTGGTCGACTACAGCGCTCACCAGGCCGGCTCCAGCCTGGCCCAGGCAAATACCACCTCTACCGTGATCCAGACCCTGGGTCTGCCCTTAGTTCTGCTGGGCGGCGTGCTGGCGGATCGCTGGGGCAAATTGCAGGTCAACCGTCTTGGCACGCTGCTCCTCGCCCTGGTGACGCCGATCGCCTTGCCTGTGGTGCAGTTGGCTGGCCCCAGCGGCCTGGCTGTGGGTCAGCTGCTCGGGGTGTTGCCCGTAATGATGGCCATGGGCGGGCAGGGGGTGCTGGCAGTGGAGTGGGTGTCAGTGCGGCAGCGCTGCACAGTTTTTTCGATCGCCTACAGCTTGGCGATGGCCCTATTTGCTGGCACCGCTCCAGTGGTGTGCAGCTGGCTGCTGGAGGAGCAGGGCTGGCAGTGGGGGCCGGCCCTCTATTGCTGTCTGTTTGCCCTGCCAGCTTGGTGGGCGCTGAAAGGGCCAAAGCCCAAGACCCTCACCTAGGAGTGGGGGGCTTTTTTGCCGCCAGCCACCAGCCAGGCGCTTAGGGCCAACAGCAACACACTGCCGCTGAAGACCAGCAGGTTGGTGGTGCTGTTATGGATTGGGAAGACCAACATGGCCTTGAAGGCGGACACTATCAACGCCACCACGATCACCTTTACCAACTTTTCCTTGAGGTCATCGAGGCTGCGAATGTCGAGCAGGCCGCTGCCGCCGTCTTTGCCGTCCTCGTGCGCCGCTTCAATGTTGGAGATCAGCAGCTCATACACCCCGTAGCCAAAGATCATCAGGGCGATGCCGATCAAGTAAAGGTCGACTCCTCCCACCAACTTGCCCAGCTGCAGGGCGATTGCGTGACTGGTGTCGCCAGAGCCTTTGAGCAGCGCTTTCAGGGCACTAAGCACCTCCAGGGTGCCGGCAAGGTATGCGGCTGCAGCACTGAGCAGGCTCATCACCACCGGCACAATCGCGATCAGCCGGAAGCGCCACAGCCAACGCTCAAATATCCACTCAAGGCGATGTTGACGGTGAGCCATGGCCCTGATCAAGAGCATTAGGCCGCCACCCTAACCTTGATGTAACACTGGGCCGAGAGCGGAATTATCCATGGTCCAGCTTCACCGGTTCACTGCCGCCGTGCCCCTGATCGCTTCCCTGGCCCTGGTGGGCTGCGCCAGTGATGGCGGCGGAGTTCAAAGCCAGAAAATGGCCGCTATCAAGGCTCGGGGCAGCTTGATCTGCGGCGTGGGCGGCAAGCTTCCCGGCTTCAGTTTTGTGGGCCCTGACGGCAGCTACAGCGGCCTGGACGTAGACATTTGTAAGGCAACAGCGGCTGCGGTTTTGTCGGATCCCGCCAAGGTGAGTTTCCGCGACCTCAGTGCTAGCGAGCGCTTTGCAGCTTTAAGCAGCGGAGAAGTGGATCTTCTTTCCAACAACACCACCATGAGCCTCAGCCGGGATGCACCGGGAGGGAATGCTCTCACCTTCGCCCCCACTACTTTCTTTGATGGCCAGGCCGTGATGGTGCCGGTCAGTAGCGGCATTCGATCCCTTAAAGATGTCGTCGGCAAGCCGATCTGTGTGCAGACCGGAACTTCATCAGAGCTCAACTTGGCCGATCGGATGCGGGAGCTCAATGCCTCTTACACACCGTTGAAATTTCAGTCGGATGAACAGACCTACGCGGCCTACCTACAAGGGCGCTGTGTTGCCGTCACCACTGATCGCTCCCAGCTGGCCGCAAAGCGAACCGGTTTCCCAAGCCCTTCGAAGCACATCCTGCTTCCTGATGTGTTGAGCAAGGAGCCCTTAAACCCCGCCACTGTTAATTCCGATCCTGCCTGGGCTGATGCTGTGCGCTGGGTCGTATACAGCCTCATTCAGGCTGAGGAGATGGGCATCACTGCCGCCAACATCGATGCAAAGGTGGCAGAGGCCAAGGCAAACAAAAACCTCGCCCAGTTGCGCCGCTTCTTTGGAGTGGAGGGCGACCTTGGTAAGCAGCTGGGGTTGCCTGCTGATTTCGTGGTCCGCACGGTGAAGGCTGTGGGTAACTACGGCGAGGTGTTTGAGCGCAATGTGGGCACGGGATCACCCCTCAAGCTTGAGCGAGGTGTCAACAAGCAATGGCGCGAGGGTGGCCTGATGTATTCGCCACCCTTCCTATGAGATTCGATAGCGCCGGCACGCTGCCATGACGAGCCGATCTGAAGTCACCCCCTGGTGGCGCAACCGCCGCTACCTGCCCTGGCTAGTCCAGGGCGTGGTTGCCCTGCTGGTGGTTGTGGTGGTGGCTTTTCTGTTCACCAACCTGTTGCTCAATCTCACCAGCCGGGGCCTGCTGCTCAGCTGGAGCTGGCTGGGGCAGCCAGCAGGATTTGATCTGGCTGAAACTATCCTGCCGTTTGATGCCAGCCTTCCCTACTGGCGAGCCATGCTGGCAGGGCTGGTCAACACCCTGCGGGTGGTGATAACGGGCTTAGTGGGTGCGACGGTATTGGGCACCCTTATCGGCACTGCTTCTTTCAGCAGCAATGGGCTGCTGCGAAGACTGGCGCGTGTGTATGTGGAGGTGATTCGCAATATTCCTCTGCTACTGCAGCTGATGTTCTGGTATTTCGTTGTGTTTCTGGCATTGCCGAATGGCCGCGACGCACTGCAGCTGCCGGGCCTAGTGCTCGCCAAATCAGGACTTTATTTGGGCTCCCCCGAACTGGTAGATGGGGTATGGCAGGCCCCCCTGCGCTTCACCGTTGAATTTGGGGCTCTGCTCACCGGGTTGGTGGTTTATTCCGCTGCCTTTATTTCCGAGGTGGTGCGCGGCGGTATTGCCTCTGTGCCTAAGGGGCAGTGGGAGGCAGCCACCTCACTGGGGTTTTCGCCCCTGCTGACCCTGCGGCGGATCGTTTTGCCCCAAGCCTTGCGCGTGATTGTGCCGGGACTCAATAGCCAATACATTTCACTTGCTAAGAATTCCTCACTGGCAGTGGCCTGCGGTTTCACCGACCTCTATTCCGTTTCCGAAACCACCCTCAATCAAACCGGCCGTGCAGTTGAGGTGATGTTGATCCTGTTGGGTTCTTACTTAGTGATCGACCTCGTGATTTCTGCATTGATGAACGGGCTAAATAGCCTGGTGCAGCTGAGAGAGCGCTGAAATGGCAAGCACAGCTCCCCTGGTGGTGCGAGCGAGTCCCTTGCGCAGATTGCAAAAGGAGCTCTTTGGCAGCCGAATCGATGGCCTGATTTCGATCGCCTTGCTGGCAGCGCTGCTGGCAGTAGGCCTCGGCTTTTTCCGCTGGGCCCTCTTCCAGGCCCAATGGGCTGTGCTCAGTGCTAACAGCACCCTGTTTGCTGTAGGTCGCTACCCAGTTGAGCAGCAGTGGCGCCTATGGCTGCTCACTACCTTGCTGGCCCTGGCAACCGGATTGAGTTGGGGTCTGTTTAGGGCTTTTCCCGGCTCCGGTGCTGTTCGCACCCTCTGGCCCCGCAACGACCGCTGGGCCGCCGCAATCCTGGCGGTGCTGGCCCTCTGGCGGCCCATGGCCCTACAGCTCACCCTTGCCATCCAGGCGCGTTGGTGGGGGATTGCTGCCCTCTTGCTTCTCGCCCGCTGGGCCGCCGGGCGCTACGGCCCAGCCATTCCCCAGGCTTGCCGCCGGCTGATTCCCCTGCTCTGGCCCCTGCTTTACCTGGTGGGCATGGTGCTGATCAGTGGCGGCCTGGGGCTGGTGCAGGTGCCGCCTTCCGAGTGGGGTGGCTTGCTGCTCACGGTGTTGATGGCCACCTTTGCCATCCTGTTGTGCTTTCCCCTGGGGGTGCTGCTCGCCCTTGGTCGCCGCAGTGAGCTGCCGTTGCTGCGCTGGGGCTCGGTTATTTACATCGAGTTCATCCGCGGCGCACCACTTATTACCCTGCTGTTTCTAGGGCAAAACATCCTGGGTTTCCTGCTGCCAGGCGGCCTGGCTCCAGATCGGGTTTGGCGGGCTGCCTGGGTGCTCACCTTCTTCGCTGCTGCCTATGTGGCTGAGGCGGTGCGCTCCGGCTTGGCGGCCGTTCCTGCGGGTCAATTGGAGGCGGCACGCTCCCTGGGGCTGCCCATGCCGCTCGCCCTGATCCACGTGATGCTGCCCCAGGCCATACGAGTTGCCCTGCCAGCCACGGTGGGCCAATTCATCACCCTGCTGCAAGACACCACCGTGCTCTCCTTGATCGGCCTGCTTGACCTACTCGGCACCGCCCGTACGGTGATGGCCAACCCAATGTTTCTCGGTAAGAACGCGGAGGTGTATTTCGTGCTCGCCATTTTGTTTTGGACTTGCTGCGCGGCCCTTGGGCTGGGCAGTCGCGCCTTAGAAACTCGTCTTAATCCCCATTCACCCACTGCGCCGCAGGCATGACCAGCTCACCCGCCCTGATGATCGAGGCCCGTGGGGTCGAGAAGTGGTATCCCAACGGCTTCCACGCCCTACGAGGTGTTGATCTATACGTGCACCAAGGGGAAGTGGTGGTGATCATGGGTCCGTCGGGCTCAGGTAAGAGCACTTTCCTGCGCACCTTCAACGCCATGGAGGACTTTCAGAAGGGCTCAATCGTGGTGGATGGCATTGAAATCAGCGACGATTTGCGCCGCATTGATGCGATCCGCCGGGAGGTTGGCATGGTGTTCCAGCAGTTCAATTTGTTTCCCCACCTCACGGTGCTCGATAACCTCACCTTGGCGCCGGTGAAGGTGCGCAAGCGCCCTAAAGCTGAGGTGGAGCGCCAGGCCCTGGAGTTGTTGGAGCGGGTTGGGATAGCCGAGCAGGCCCACAAATTTCCAGGCCAGCTTTCCGGCGGTCAGCAGCAGCGGGTGGCGATTGCTCGCTCGCTTTGCATGGAGCCCCGCATCATGTTGTTTGACGAGCCCACCAGCGCCCTAGATCCCGAGATGGTGCAGGAGGTGCTGGCAGTTATGCAGGAGCTGGCCCGCGACGGCATGACCATGGTGGTGGTAAGCCATGAAGTGCGCTTTGCGCGTAAGGTTGCGAGCCGAGTGGTGCTTATGGCTGATGGTGAGGTGGTGGAGGAGGCGCCGCCGCAGGAGTTTTTTACTAATCCGCGCCATGAGCGCAGTAAGCAGTTCCTCAGCCAGATCAGCTGAGGCCTCCCTAATTATCCATTCCAACTACTTCTGATTTCATGACAACTCCCATGCCCCAGAACTGGCATGCCATCGATGGGCAATCCTGCCTGCAGGAGCTGCAGTGCGGGGAGGCTGGGCTGAGCACGGCAGAGGTAAGTCGGCGTCTGGCCGCTACTGGCCCCAACCGGCTTGAACTTGCAGCTGGTCGCAGCAACTTGTTGATCCTGTGGGACCAGTTCAGCAACGTGATGTTGATCATGTTGCTGGCGGTTGCTGCGGTTTCCGCCGGCGTGGCCTATGTGGAGCAGAAGTTTCCTAAGGATGCGATCGCGATTGTGGTGATCGTTGCTCTCAATGGCCTGCTGGGCTATCTGCAGGAGAGCCGGGCCCAGAAGGCGCTGCTGGCACTGCGCGATATGTCCCAACCCCAGGTGCAGGTGCGCCGCGACGGCCAGTGGCAAAAGTTGTCGAGTGAGGAGCTGGTGCCGGGCGACCTGATCCGCCTCGAGGCCGGCGATCGGGTGCCGGCTGATGGGCGCCTGCTGGAAACGGCTGATATGGGAGTCAGAGAAGCCGCCCTCACTGGTGAGTCGGAGGCGGTGTTTAAGCGTGCCGATTTGGTGCTGGATTCAGCCACGCCGATGCTGGAGCGCCAGAACTGCATGTTCCAGGGCACCGAGGTGGTGCGGGGCCGGGGGGTGGCGGTAGTGACCTCTACCGGCATGGCCACTGAGCTGGGTCAGATAGCCACCCTGATCAACACCGCTGGTGGCGAGACCACCCCCCTGCAGGAGCGGCTCGATGGTCTAGCCAAGGTGCTGGTTGGCACAGCCTTGGCCCTGGTAGCAGTTGTTGTGGGCCTTGGGTTGCTGCTGGGTCAAGACCCGTTCGACCTGCTCGAAGTTTCCCTGTCGATGGCGGTGGCGATCGTGCCGGAGGGCTTGCCGGCAGTTATCACCGTCACCCTGGCGATCGGCACCCAGCGCATGGTCCAGCGTGCTGCCCTGATCCGGCGCTTGCCGGCGGTTGAGGCTTTGGGTTCTGTCACCGTGATCTGCTCCGACAAAACCGGCACCCTCACCCAAAATCGCCAAGTCGTTCAGGAGCTGCGCTTCGGCAATCAATCGGTGCTGGTGGGTGGCCAGGGCTACGAGCCCACCGGCGAATTCACGACAGCGCTCCTGGCAGCACCTGAGGCTCCCTTGGCCGGGGCCCAGCCTGGTTTGCAGAATCTGCTGCTGCAGGCCGGTGTGCTCTGCAGTGATGCCGAGTTGCGCCAAGGAGCAGAGGGGGCCTGGGAGGTGCTTGGCGACCCCACGGAAGGAGCCCTGGCCGTGGTGGCTGGTAAGGCTGGTTTCGACGATTTCGAGCTCAGGCAGCGCTATGCCCGCAAGGCCGAGATCCCTTTCAGCTCAGAGCGTCAATTGATGGCGGTATGGGTGGACGATCCGGACGGCAGTCTCCAGGCTCCCCTCGGGGCAGTGGCAGAAGGTTCCAGTCAGCTGATGATCAGCAAGGGTGCCCCTGAAGTGATCCTGGCCAGCTGCAGCCGCTGGCTGGATGGTTCCGGGGTAGTTGCGCTCAGCCCCAATCAGCTCCAGTGGTGGGTCGATCAGGCCCGCGACCTGGCGGCTTCGGGCTTGCGGGTGCTGGCCTTTGCCTGTTCTCCCCACCATTCCAGTCCGGACCAAGGCCTCTCGGGTTTGGTGTTGATTGGTCTGATGGCCCAGCTGGATCCGGCACGGCCCGAGGTTACTGAGGCTGTGGCAATCTGCCGCGGCGCTGGCATTCGGCCCGTGATGATCACCGGCGATCACCCGCTCACCGCCAGGGCCATTGGTTCAAAAATTGGTTTAACCACCCTCGATGGTGAGGTGGTGCTGGGGCGGGAACTGGAAGCTTGCAGTGATGAGGAGCTGCGCGCGGTGGTGGCTCGCTGCAGTGTCTATGCCCGGGTGCCGCCTGAGCAGAAGCTGCGCATCGTTAAGGCCCTGCAGGCCAATGGCCAGGTGGTAGCGATGACGGGAGATGGGGTTAACGACGCCCCTGCCCTTAAGCAAGCCCATATCGGTGTAGCCATGGGCATCACTGGCACGGAGGTGAGCAAGGAGGCATCCGACATGGTGCTTTTGGATGACAACTTCGCCACGATTGTTAGCGCAGTGGAGGAAGGGCGACTGGTGTACGCCAATATTCGCCGCTTCGTTAAATACATTTTGGGTAGCAATGTCGGCGAGTTGGTCACGATTTCGGCGGCACCCCTGATTGGTCTGATTGGCGTTCCTCTAACTCCTTTGCAGATCCTCTGGATGAATCTGGTTACAGACGGGGTGCCGGCCCTAGCTCTGGCCCTCGAGCCGGCGGAGGCCGGCCTGATGGACCGGGACCCTGCTCGGCCGGGTGAATCGATCTTTGCCAGGGGAATTGGTCGCTACATCGTGCGAGTTGGTGTGGTGTTCGGCTTAATGACGATTGCCATGATGGTGTGGATATATCGCACCCAGGGAGTTGATGGCCCCTGGAAAACCATGGTGTTCACCACCTTATGCCTGGCCCAAATGGGTCATGCCCTGTCGGCTCGTAGTGATCGCCCCTTGTTGCAAGTCAACCCCTTTAGTAACCCTTGGCTGCTCTGGGCTGTGGTGTTTACCAGTGGCCTCCAGTTGCTGCTGCTTTATGTGCCCTGGCTGTCCCGTTTCTTTGGCACAGAGCCCCTGGCCTTTGCCGATCTGATGGTTTGCGTTGGGGTGAGCCTGTTGTTCTTCATCTACCTCGAGGCTGAGAAGGTTTTCCGGCAGTGGTGGAGCCGCCGCCGGGCTAACACCCCTGCCGCAATGGGTTGATGGCCGAGCTGTCCGCCTTGATGGAGAAGCTTCCCCAGCTTCTCCTGGCGGCGGTGGACGCCAACCCGCTTCTGGGATATGGGGCAATTGCCCTGGTGATGTTGCTGGAAAACCTGGTGCCACCTATTCCTTCGGAGGTGGTGATGCCGCTGGCAGGCTTTCTGATCCAGCAGGGAAGGCTGCAGCTGTTTCCTGTAGTGCTTGCAGGCCTGTTGGGCACGGTGCTGGGGGCTTGGTTTTGGTATGGAATCGGCCGTCTAATCAACGAGGAGCAGCTGGAGCAGTGGTTGGCAAACCATGGCCGCTGGTTTGGCTTGAGGCCTGCGGACCTGGCCCGCAGCCGCCGCTGGTTCAATCGCCACGGAGTAGCGGTGGTGTTTTGGGGGCGGATTATTCCTGGGGTCCGCACGCTGGTGTCATTACCGGCAGGTATCGAGTTGATGCCCCAGCCTTTGTTTCTGATTTGGACTACGGCAGGCAGTCTGATTTGGATATTGCTGCTTACGCTTGCCGGCAAGACCCTGGGGGCAGGTTACGCAGGTGTTGCAGCTGCCCTTAAACCATTTACCAGCGTTCTAGTTGGGATAATTTTGACGGCTGCAGTTTGCGGATTGCTTTGGCTGCTTTTGAGGTGGATTGGCAAGAAATTCCGCTGGCGGTGAAATCAGTGTTTGATCAAGTTGCGCTTAGATCCCAAATTGGCGGCAGATCAGCCAGGGAACAACGATCGCAAGGCCGATTGTGAGTGGCGCCCCGTAGCGCGCCATGTCCAGAAAGCGATAGCGACCAGGCCCAAACACCATCAGGTTGGTTTGGTAGCCGATCGGGGTGAGAAAGCTCTGGCTGGCCGCGATGGTGATGGCAAAGATGAAGGCCATCGGTGGGAGCGAAAGACCCTGGGCTATGGCGGTGGCGATCGGCATCAGCAACACCACGGTGGTGCCGTTGCTGAGGGCTTCGGTGAAGAGTTGGGCGATCACGAAGACCACGAACAGGACCCCATAAGCCGACCACCCCTGAAGGCCATGCAGCAGATCTTGCGCCAGAGCCTCGGCCAGGCCAGTTTTCTGCATCGCTTCGCTGAAGCAGGAGAGGGAACCCAGCAGCAAGATCACGTCCCAACGGATGGATCGCTGCAGTTCTCCCGGTCGCAGGCAGCCGGTGGCCACCATCACCACTACTGCCAGGAGAACCGCTGCCATCAGGTTGAGCACTTTGAACAGAGGCAGGATGATCACCAGTGCTGCTACCAGAACCGCCACCCATTTGCGGTTGGTGGTGGGCATGTCCTTTTCCAGTTCTTCCAGCAGCACCAGATCGTTGTTGGCCTGCAGGCCACGAATGGCATCGAGGGGCGCCTGCAGCAGCAACACATCGCCGGCCTGAAGCACAACTCGACCGAGCAATTCACGCAGCACCTGGTTGCCGCGACGCACCGCCAGCAGGGTGGCGTTGTAGCGCTGCCGGAAGCGAAGGTCTCGCACGCTGGTGCCGGTGATCGTGGAGCCGTTCGGCAGAAGCACTTCCACCATGCGCATGCTGGTGACCTCAGGTTGCTTCAGTTCCTCAAGGGCTTCCTCCTGCTCCGCCGGCGGTGACACCACCACCGTGCGCTCCTGCTGAAGCCGCAGCAGGGTTTCCCGATTGCAACGCAGCACAAGGCGATCGCCCACCTGGAGAGTGCGGTCGGCCAAGGGGGCGCTGTAGATCTCGCTGCCGCGCTGCAGTTCGAGCACGTCCACGTCGTAGCGGCGCTGTAGACGGCTGTTGTGCAGCGAATGGCCCGCCAGCTCGGAGCCCTCCGGCACCAGCACCTCGGTGAGATAGCCCTCCCGGGCGAGGGATCCCAGCAAATCGCCATCGTCGAGGCCGCGATCTGGCAGGAGCCGGTCGGAGGCCCACAACATGTAGAGGCCCCCTAGCAGCCAGACGGGGATGCCGATGGCTGTGAAGCTGAACAGCTCGAGGGGGCCAAAGCCGAGTTGGCGACTGACATCGCTGGCCAGCAGGTTGGTGGAGGTGCCGAGCAGGGAAATGGTGCCGCCCAACACCGTGGCAAACGACAGAGGCAGCAACACCTTCGAAGGCGATACACCGCGCCGGTGGCACCAGCCCTCAACTACTGGCAGCAGGGTTGCCACGATCGGGGTGTTGGGGATAAATCCGGAGATCGGCGCCACCACCCCCACCATCAGGGCGATCATCCGTTTGGGACTGCGGATGGCATCGCTGGCGATCAGGGCCCTCAGTCGATCCAGTGCACCGCTGCGGAATAGGCCCGCCGACACGGCGAACAGGCCCATCAAGGTGATCAGGGCGGGGCTGCCAAATCCCTGCACGGCCTCATCGGGCTTGAGCACCCGGAAGGTCACCAGCAGGGCTGCCGCCAGCAAAGCCGTGACTTCGGGGGCCAGCCATCCGGTGACGAATAGCAGGATCGACAGGGCAAAGACGGCAAGGGTGATTGCCCCGGCCGGCTCGAGGGCGGCGGCAAGAAATGCATCCATACAAAACAACCCCAACATCCAAAAGCATATACCGGTAACTAGATCGGCTTTGCGAGGATTGGGATGGGTTGCTGGCCTCGGGCGTCTTGGCTCGCCCGCGGGCCCCGACGATTGATGTCATCAGCGCAGCACAGCAGCTGGGCCTTTAGGGGGCAGGATCACATCGTTTGGGTGCACCCATGGCCCGCCTGCTGCGCTACATGCGTTTCCCGCTGCTGTGCTGTGCCGTGTGTCTGATGGCAGTTTTCGTCAGCCATGGTGGTCTGAGCCCTGCGGGCCTTGAGGCCACCTGGCTCACCCTGGTGCTGCTGGCGCTGGAGATCAGCCTTTCCTTTGACAACGCGGTGGTGAATGCGCGGGTGCTGGAGCACCTCACCCCAGGTCAGCAGCGTTTTTTCCTCAGTTGGGGTCTGGTGATCCCGGTGTTTGGAGTGCGTTTTCTGGGGCCTTTGCTGCTGGTGAGCCTGGCTGGGGGGATCGGTCTGGGGCAAGCCCTCGACGCGGCTCTGCATCACCCCGAGAAATACCACGCGCTGCTGGAGTTGGCTGAACCGCGAATCCTCGCCTTCGGGGGGATGTTCCTGTTGATGGTGTTTCTGCGCTACTTCATCGATGAGGCCAAAACGCTGCACTGGGTGGAGGTGCTTGAGACGCGTCTGAGCAGCGCCGGACGGGTTCCCTCCCTGGAGGTCGCTCTGGGGTTGATCATTTTGATGGGTGTGGCCTTTGTCCTTCCTGGCAGTTTGCGCAGTGATGTTCTTTTTGCCGGTCTGATCGGCCTGGTGCTGCAGATCCTCAGCACTTCCCTGGCGGAATTCTTCGGCGGCGGAGATCCGGCGGCGGGAAGTATGGCTGCCAAGAGCGGTGTTGCCAGCCTGATCTACCTCGAGTTGCTTGATGCCTCATTCAGCCTCGATGGCGCGATCGGCGCCTTTGCGATCACCACCGATCTGGCGTTGATCATGACGGGCCTCGGCCTCGGAGCGTTCTTTATTCGCTCGCTCACGGTGATGATGAGTCGGGAGAAGGCCCTCGACCAGCTGATCTATCTGGAGCACGGCGCCCACTACGCCATCGGCGCGCTGGGGTTGTTGATGTTGGCCGGGATTCCCCTGGCCCAGCACAACGTGCATGTCCCCGATTGGTGCGCCGGGCTCATAGGCATCGGCCTGCTCGCCATAGCTTTCTGGGATTCCATGCGTCAGAGGCAGCGGGCCTGAGACCGCTCGCTCAGTCGCTCACCTCGTCATCTGGTGCAGGCCTTGGAGGGCAAATCTCCTGCCTAGGCCAGGAGGATGCCGTTTTTCAGCTGCCAGGCAGTTTGGCCAAGGCTTCGCTGGCACCCATCACCACCAGCAGCTCGCCCGCCTCGAGCACGTGGGAGGCGGGGGGGTTCACGGTGAGCTGGTTGTCAGGTCCGGCGGCCAGCACGCTCACGTTGAAGTTCTTGCGCAGGTTGATCTCCCGCAGCGACTGGCCGATGAAGGCCTGGGGCACCCGGATCTCCTCGATGCTGTTGCGGTCGTCGAGGCGCAGCTTCTCCAGCAGGTTGGGCCGCACCAGTTCCATGCCTAGGCGGTGGCCCTGCATCTTTGAAGGAAAAACCACCCGATCGGCGCCCACCCGCTGCAGCATTTTCATGTGCAGATCACTGGTGGCCCGGGCGATCACCTGCGTCACCTTGCTGCCGGGGCTGTCTTTAACAATCAAAGTGGCCGTCACACTGGCCTCGATCGGCTCACTCATGGCCACCACCACGGTGGTCATGTCGAGTACGCCAGCGGCCCGCAGGGCTTCTTCGTCGGTGCAGTCCACCACCCGCGCCTCGATGGCGGGGTCGATTTGTCGCAGCTCATCTATGGCCCGCTGGCTGGCATCGATCGCCAGCACTTCAGCCCCGGCCTTGATCAATTCGCTACACACGGCGGAGCCAAATCGCCCCACTCCGATTACAGCGAAGCCACCTTTGATGGCGCCTTCAGACGGATTCCAATGCCACCAGTTCGTCATGGAGTCAACTTGTTTAGGGAATTCAGATGTAGATCTCTTCGCGGGGGTAGCCCACGCGGGGTTGGGGCCGGTTGCCGTAGATCGCCGAGAGCAGTAGCAGGATGCCCAGTCTGCCTACAAACATCCCCACCATGAGCACAAGCTGGCCCCAGCGGTTTAGCTGGGCGGTCACCCCCAGATCCAGGCCCACGGTGCCGAAGGCCGACATGCAGGTGAACAGCTTTTCGAGGAAGTTGAAGGTGGTGCGGGTGGGCTCCCCGGAGGTGGTTGGGCCAATCCCCAGCAGCAGGGCCATCAGAATCACGAAGATTGCTGATGCCAGGGCCACCCCCACGGCTCGCAGCACAACAGTGTCGGGAATCTGACGCCGGTGAATCACCACCTCTTCCCTCCCCTGCAGGGTGGAGCGAGTAGCTCCCATCAAGGTGGCAAAGGTGGTGGTTTTGATGCCGCCGCCGGTGCCGCCTGGGCTGGCACCAATGAACATCAGCACGACCAGCAGCAGCAGGCCCGCATCCGAGAAGGTCTGAATCGAGAGCGGCACGGTATTGAACCCGGCCGTGCGCGCCGAGATCGACTGGAACAGGGTGACTTGAATATCCTGCCACCACTGCAGATTATCGATTACGCCACCGGCGGCGAATTGTTCGGTGAACAGCAGGCCCAGGGCCCCCAACACGATTAACAAGGCTGTGCTGCGCAGCACCAGCCTGGTGTGCAGGCTCAGCCGCCGCAGCCCTTGCAGGCGGGCACGGTTGGTCCAGAGGTCGTTGATCACCCGCCAGCCGATGCCGCCCACCACGATCATCGAGGCGATCACGCCATTCACAACCGGGTTGTCCCGGTAGCGCACCAGGTTGTCGCCCCAGAGGCCGAAGCCGGCGTTGTTGTAAGCGCTGATGCAGTGAAAAAGAGAAGCCCAGAAGCGCTCAAGCGGGTTGGCGATGTCGGTGAAGCCGAAGGCGTAGAGCACCACCGTGCCAAGCCCCATCACACAGAAGCCCGTGATCAGGATGCTGTTGAAGGTGGGGCCGATGCCGCCTACCCCGAATTCATCCAGGGCCCTGCCCTTGTCGAGCCGGTGGCGCAGGCCTGAATTTCCCTGCACGAAGCCCTGCAAAAAGGTGGTGATCGCCATTAGGCCAAGGCCACCGGTGATGATCAATCCCGCCAGCGTTAGCTGGCCGAAGGGCGTCAGATCGCGGCTCACATCAATGATCGAAAGGCCAGTCACCGTGATTGCCGAGGTCACGGTGAACAGGGCTTGCCATAGCCCCACGTCGTCCGTGGAGCAGAGCGGGCTGGCCAGCACCAATGTGCCGATGGCGATCACCAGGGCACCGGTGACAACCGTGAATTGGGGCACCGTGAGGCGCTGGCGCCACGTCTTAAGAGCGTTCCAGGGTGGGCTGGTCAGGCTGATATTGCGTTTGTGATGCCTACCCTAATCACAGTTCTGTGCCTGGATTTTCCCTTTGATTCAGCAGTTGATCGACGGGCTGCCAGACCTGATCAGCGCCGCGGTGGAGACCAACCCCCTGCTCGGTTACGGAGCGGTTGCTTTTGTGATGCTGCTGGAAAATCTCATCCCGCCCATTCCCTCTGAAGTTTTGATGCCCTACGCGGGCTATCTGGTGCATGCGGGCCGGCTGCAATTACTCCCCACAGTGGCGGCCGGACTGGTGGGCACCGTGCTGGGTGCCTGGTTTTGGTACGGCATTGGCCGCTGGGTAAATGAGGAGCGGATCGCTGGCTGGCTGGCTAGCCGGGGCCGCTGGCTGGGCATCCAGCCAGATGACCTAGCCAATAGCCGCCGCTGGTTCAACCGCCATGGCTCGGCGGTGGTGTTCTGGGGAAGATTGATCCCAGGGGTGCGGACCTTGGTGTCTGTGCCGGCTGGCATTGAATTAATGCCCCAGGCGAAGTTTCTCGCCTGGACCACCGCGGGCAGCCTGATCTGGACCACCTTGCTCACCCTGGCGGGCAGGGAGATGGGCCAGGCCTACGGCCAGGTGGAGGGGCTGCTGGCCCCCTGGGCCGGAGGGATCAAGCTGGTGTTGGAGATTGCGCTCGTCTGTGGAGTGCTGGCGCTGCTGCGGCTGTGGCAGCTGCGCAGCCGGGCCGCTGGCAGTGAGAGTTAGGGCTAAAACTCCGATGGACCTGGCTAGTTGATCTTTTCTATTTGAGATTCCCTATTTAGTGGTGTGGACGTGGAGCTGACCATCCCTGAAACCAGGGTGTGGAACACAGGCACTCCAGCCACCATCAACACAAACATAAACGTGGATAGCTGGCGCCACTGGGAGGCAAGCTGATCAGATGATGGTTCGAGTGGGTGGCTGCAATCGCTGCAGATCAGCATCTTCTTGGAGCGCCCCACCTTGGTGAGTAGGCGGCAGCCGCATTTTGGGCAGGCCATGGTTTTTACAGAGTGGAGGAGTTTTTACAAAGTGGAGAAGTTTTTAAAGAGTGGAGGAGTATGGAGCTGAGAGGGACTCCAAGTGATCTCGACGATTGATAAGCACTTCTACTGACACCGATTGGATTTGATCTACCTTTGCCGCCCCAAGCCGATGCGTCTGTTTCTATCGTTACCGATCCGAAGGCGTATTCGTCATCTTTCACATGCCTGAGCTGTTGAGATTTCTATTGCCTGGTTGACACGATGACTGTTGCTCTGCTTCAAACCGCCTGGTTGGTTCCTTTCTATCCCTTGCTGGCGGCCCTTTTGTCGCTGGCCTGGTCGCCGGGGTTGATCTCCCGCACCGGCCCGCGCCCCTGCGGCTACCTCAACTTGGCCATGGTGGCCGTGGCCTTCAGCCACAGCTTGCTAGCGCTAACGGCCTTGCACACCAATGCCGCCGCTGGGGCCCAGGCCCTCTACAAGCCCGTGAGCTTCAGCTGGACCTGGCTCGAGACGGCAGGTCTAAGGGTCGGCTTCGACGGGCTGGTGACCGAGCCAGTACTGATCGCCATGACCGTGATCACCGGCTTGCACCTGCTGGTTCAGATCTACGCCATCGGCTACATGGAAATGGACTGGGGTTGGCCCCGCTTCTTTGGCTGCCTGAGCTTCTTTGAGGCTGGCCTGTGTGGTCTGGTGCTCACAGATTCGGTGTTTTTCAGCTACGTAATTCTCGAGTTGCTAACCCTGGGCACCTACCTGATCGTGGGCACCTGGTACAACCAACCCCTGGTGGTGAAAGGGGCTCGCGACGCCTTTCTCACCAAGCGCATCGGCGACCTGATCTTGCTAGCGGGGGTAATTGCCCTGTTGCCGGTTAGCGGCACCTGGAATTTTCATGGCCTGCAGGGATGGGCCGCCGATCTCACCAACAACGGCCAACCCCTGCCGGCTGGATTCACGTTGATCCTGCTAGCACTGATCGCCGGCCCCATGGGCAAGTGCGCCCAAATTCCTCTGCACCTCTGGCTGGATGAGGCCATGGAGAGCCCCCTGCCCTCCACCGTGCTGCGCAACTCGGTAGTGGTGGTTGGTGGCGCCTGGGTGCTGCTGCGCCTGGAGCCCCTCATCGAACTGAGCCCGCTGGTGCAGGCCGTGCTGGTTGCCGTTGGCGGCACCACGGCGGTGGTGGCCTCGTTGATCGCGCTGGCTCAGGTGGATGTAAAGCGAGCCCTCTCCTTCTTGGTGAGCAGCTGGCTTGGTTTGCTGTTTGTGGCGGTGGGTTTGGGTGGCACATCGGTGGCCGATCACCTGCTGCTCGTTTATCCGCTGCCGATGGCCCTGATCCTGATGGCCATTGGCACCATCGTGATCAGCAACGTGACCCAGGACCTCACCCAGCTGGGTGGGCTTTGGAGCCGGCGGCCGCTTATGGGCCTGGCCTTCCTCACCGGGGCAGCTGGCCTGATGGGACTGCCTCCCTTCGCCAGTTTTGCCGCCTTGCGCGAGCTGCTTGCTCTCACAGCAGCCAGCGGCCATCCCTGGCTGCTGGGTGGCTTGGTGCTGCTCACCAATTGCCTGATCAGCGCAGGCTTGATCCGTGTATTCGGCCAAATCTGGGGCGGTCGCCCCACACCCTTCACCCAGCGCTCCGCCGAGGTGTTGTGGTTGATGGTGTTGCCCACCACCGTGTTGATGGGTATGGAGCTGCACCTGCCTCAATTGTTGGTGCGCAATGGCGTATTCAGCCTCACTCCCCTGCCCGGTTGGGGGCCGCTGGCCTGGCCTCTGCTGGTATCGACCCTGGTGGGAGGGGGTTTCTCCGCTGCCTTCTACCTGCGGCCCCACGGCCTGGCCCGGCTGCCCCAGGCCCTCTCAGGCCTGCAGGAGTGGCTCGCCCACGACATGCAAACCGAGCGCTTTTATCACCGCACCGTGGTGGCTCTGGTGCTGGCCTTAGCCCGCTTTGGCGCCTGGAGTGATAGCCGCCTGGTGGATGGTTTCAGCGGTGGCACCGGGGCCGCAGCCATGGCTGGAGCCCGCCGGCTAAGCCTCACCACCTCCGGCCGCTCCCAGGCTTACGCCCTCAGCCTGGTGCTGGGGGTGCTGCTGATGGCTGCCTGGCTGTTGGCCAGCCCCGCACCCTTACCCCTGTCCTTGCTGCCGTGACCTCTTCCCCACTGCTGCTACTGCTGCTGATCCCCGGGGTTGCGGGTTTGCTGCTGTCCCGATTGCCGGAGGGGCGTCCCGCCTTGGTGCGCTCCCTGGCCGCCCTGGCCGCCCTGGCCCAGTTTTTGGTTGGGGTGTACTGCTGGCTGCAGCCCCCCGCCGACCTCAGCCTTACCTGGTTGCCTCGCCTGGGCCTTGCCCTGGAGCTCGGTCTCGATGGCATCTCCCTGCCCCTGGTGCTGCTCACCGCCCTGCTTACTGCTATGGCGGTGTTGGCCTCTCCTGCAGACCAGGGCCGCTCGCGCCTCTACTTCTCCTTAATGCTTGCCACCAACTTCGGGGTGGTGGGCGCCTTCCTCGCCCGCAATGCCTTGTTGTTTGTGCTGGCATTTGAGCTGGTGTTGATCCCCACCACGCTGCTGGTGGCTATCTGGGGAGGGGAGCGACGAGCGGGAGCTGCCACCCGCTTCCTGCTTTATGGCGCCGTTTCTGGACTCAGCCTGCTTGCTGGGGTACTGGCCTTCGGTTGGTTGGGTCAGGGCGCTGCCACCAGCACCGTGAGCTTCAGTTTTGAGGCCCTGGCGGCAACGCCCCTCGCTCCAGCTGCCCAGGCCTGGGTGCTGGCCCTGCTGCTGCTTGCTTTTGGCCTGAAGTTGCCCGTGGTGCCGCTGCACGGTTGGCAGCCGTTCAGCTACAGCCAGGCCCCTGCTCCGGTGGTGATGTTGCTTGGTGGGGCCGTTTCCAAGCTTGGTGCCTACGGCCTGCTGCGCTTTGGTGTGGGCCTATTGCCAGACGCCTGGACAGCTTTTTCCCCCTGGATCGCTGCTGCTGGTGCCGTTAGCGCCGTGTATGGCGCCCTTAACGCTGTTGCGGCTACAGATATGCGCCGCCTGATGGCCTACAGCTCGCTTGGCCATATGGGCTTGCTGGTATTGGCTCTGGCTGCCGCTACCCCCTTGAGCCTGCAGGGGGTGATGGCTCAGGTGATTGCTCACGGCTTAATAGTGGCCCTGCTATTTGCCTGCGTTGAGCTAATCCAGCGCAAGACCGGGACCACCGTTATTGCCGAGCTATCCGGCCTGCTCAATCCGATTAGGGGCCTGCCCTTCACGATGGGTTTGTTGTTGCTTGCCCTGATGGCCGCCGCTGGCATTCCTGGACTGGCTGGCTTCCCTGCAGAACTTCTTGTGTTTGAGGGCAGCTGGACCGTCTTTCCTAGGGCAACGTTGGTGTGCCTGGTGGCCTCTGGTTTTACTGCTGTTTATGCGGTGCGGCTATTCAATCGGGTTGGTTTTGGCCGGCTCGATAATTCCCGAGCTGACTGGCAGGGCACCAGCCTGGGCGAGCGATTGCCGGCCGTTGTGCTCACCCTGCTGGTGCTACTTACCGGACTATGGCCCCTAGGACTAACCGGCTGGAGTGAAACCGCCACCGCTGCCCTTGCCCTCCGCACCCAACTGCCCGTATGACACCCATCGTTTCGACCCCGGGTGTCCGCACACCCCTGATTCCTCCCTCAACCCATCCCTACGCAGAGGTGATCCACCGGCTTGAGGCGGGAGGATCAATGCTGCCTGATACCCCCGAGAACCTGCAGCAGATCATCGGTATCTATAAGGCCTACGCCGTGCCGATGGATTTTTATTGGCGCGATCTTTTGTATATCGCTGAGCGGGTATTTCTCAATCCGCTTCCCGCATTCAAGTATTTTATTTCTAAGGAGTATCTCGATCTCCCCAATAGCTACTCCGGTGATCAATCCAAGCTGCGTATCTGGCGCGGCGGTGAAAAGGCCCATCCGGAGCTACTGGAGTTTATGGAGCGGGGTGAGACCCGGCGCATGCCCAAGCTGCTGCATCACCTTTGGCACGACCGGGTGAACATGGAATTCGCCGAGGCCTGCATGCAGGCCATGTTCTGGCACCAGGGCATGGGCGGCCGCTTCAACGACTTCCTGGAGAGCGACGTCTACAAGGCCAATACCGATCGGGCGATCAAGGCCTACTTCAAGGGCAATTTGGTGATGCTGGGGCTCTATAAGCTGTTCCCGGATATGTTTATGGAGCAAGTCAAGCAACTCTCCTTCTACGCCAACCTCGGCCTATTTTGGGAGGTGATGGCACCGGTGTTCTTCGAGATGAGCGACCTCTACGACGAGGGGAAGCTCACTTCCGTTCCCGAGGCGATGGACTTCCTCGTCAACGGCATCTTCGCGGTGGCGGGGCGGCCGATTTACCACCATGTGTTCATCCGGGGCGAGTGCTTCGAGATCATTCCCAAGAGCGAGGGCTTCACCTGGCTCTATGAGGCGGCGTTGCCCTATGTGGAGGCGGTGTTTTACCGCACCTCACCGTTCCGCGGCACCAAGAGCTACAACGCCCAGGCCTATCAGGTGCCGGCTGATCAAGCCGACTTCCACTACGGCATCCTCTATGCCGATGTGTTCCCGGTGGGATCCGCCGGCATTCCGCCCACCCTGCTGATGCAGGACATGCTGCATTTCCTGCCCCCCTATCTGCAGGAGCTCTACAAGCAGCATCGCCGCGGCGAAGAAGATCAACTGATCCAGTTGGGCATCACCTTCCAGCGCTCGATGTACAACGTCACCTCGGCGGTAATCCAGGCCCTCCGCTGCGCCCTGCTCTATCCCCTTGACGACACAGACCCGGAGCATCTTGCGGCCAACCGCCGCTTCTTTGAGGCCCAGATGGATCGCTTCCTGCGGCCAGAGGCGCGCCTTCCCGACATTCAAACCCAGGACTACCGCTAGGAGATACGCCATGGCCTCGATTCTTGAAACCGCCCTCGCCGCCGGCGCCTTCAACACCCTGCTGGCGGCCGTCGATGCCGCCGGCCTGCGCGGCGCCCTGGAGGGCCCGGGCCCCTTCTCGGTGTTTGCCCCGGTGGACGATGCCTTTGCTGCACTGCCTGCGGGCACGGTGCAAACGTTGGTAGACAACCCACCCCAGTTGGCTCGAATCCTCAAGTACCACGTGCTGGCTGGTGCCTACACCCGCGAGGCCCTGGTGGCCCAGGCCGAGTGGCCGAGCTTGGAGGGGGCGCCGATCCCGATTCGCCGCAGCGAGCCCTTTGAGGTGAAAAACGCCACAGTGGTAACCGCAGACATTGCCTGCGACAACGGCATTGTGCACGTGATTGATCGCGTGATCCTGCCGGGCTGATCCACCTTCGCCACCCTCGCCCCGCTGGCTCCCTTGGGTTCCTCCCTGCTCACCACCCTGCTGCTGTTGTTGGTGGGGGCCCTGCTGGCCCGGTTGACGGCCACCCGGCTCGCCCGCTGGGCGGTGCCGGCGATCGTGCTGGAGCTGGGAGTTGGCTTTGCCCTGGGCAACACCGTGCTGCCTTTTGAGCAGATCCGCTCCCTCTCCGGTCTGCTGGAGCTGGGGGTGCTCACCCTGTTTTTTCAGGTGGGTCTGGAGGTGCGCGGCGGCTTGTTGGGCTCCCGGCCAGCGGCAGTGCTGCGCACGGTGTTGCTGTCGGCGCTAACGCCGCTGCTGGCCTGGTGGCCGCTGCAGCAGGCATTTGGACTTTCCACTGCCACCACCCTGCTCTTTGTGGCCGTGCTCAGCGCCACCGGCACCGGGGTGACCCTGCGGGCCCTCGGCCAGCTCGGTGCCTTGAAAACCCCCTCCGGTCGCCTGCTTGTGGGGGTGTCGGTGCTCGACGATCTGCCCGCGATCGGCCTGCTCACCTGCTCTCTGCTGTTGGCGGGCACCCGCCTGGGCGGTGGCGCGGCTACGGCCGGGTCCGGTTGGCTGGTGCTGCTCGGCCCAGCCTTGGCCCTGTTGAGCGTGCCGCTGTCGAGCTGGTGGTTGCGGCGCCACGGGCCCTGGCAACCGGGGCCCTTAGGAATGTTGCTGCTGTTGATCGGCTGCAGCTGGATCGGTGAGGTCACCGGGGTGACCAGCCTGCTGGGGGCGCTCTGGGGTGGGGTGCTTTTCAATCGCCTGGCGCCCATGGGGGAAGGGAGCACCGAGGCCCGCGAGCTTCGGGGCAACCTGGCCCTGCTGTCGGAGGTGTTTTTGCCCCTCTATTTCCTAGGGGTGGGGATGCGCATCCAGGCGGGCACCCTGTTGCAGCCCTCGGCCTGGTGGCTGGCCCTGGTGCTCTTGCTGCTGGCGATTGGCTGCAAGTTGATCTGCGGGCTTGGCATCAGCGGTCGAGATCAGGCGGCCGGGGTGGATCGCTGGGTGGTGGTGTTTGGCCTTATCCCCCGGGGCCTACCTGGTCTGGTGTTTGCCTCCACGGCCCTGGCCAGTGGGGTGATCACCGCCGCCCAGTTCTCCGCCCTGGTGCTCATGGTGAGTGGTACCACCGTGCTGGGCCTGCTGTTGCTGGGCCGGCGTCTGTCGAACCTGCAGGCTGGATAGCAAGGGGTTCAGACCGGCACCAGCGTGTCCATTGCCTGCTTCACCACTGAGTAGCAGCGATCAAGCTGGTCCTCGCTGATGCCCAGGGGCGGCAGCAGATACACCACGTTGCCCAGGGGGCGCAGGTACACGCCCTGTTGCAGGCAGTGGCGCTGGACCTGTTTGCCCACGGGATTGAGGTAGCTGGCTTCGCCGGCGTCCACATCCCAGGCCGCCATGGTGCCGACGCAGCGGGGGCGCCGCACCCGCGGGTGTCGCGCCAGATCTTCCAGCAGTGGCGTGTGGCGCACCTCGAACTGCTGGAAGCGCTCGGGGTTGGCCTGGAGCAGATCCAGGCTGGCCAGGGCCGCTGCACATCCCAGGGGATTGGCGGTGAAGCTGTGGCCGTGGAAGAAGGTGGCCTCCGGCCGTTCGCTGATGAACCCCTGGTAGAGGCGCTCGCTGGCCATCGTTGCCCCCATTGGCAGGAAGCCTCCGGTGAGGCCTTTGGAGAGCGCCATCAGGTCGGGCTGAATGCCAGCCCGGCGGCAGGCAAAGAGATCCCCGGTGCGGCCGAAACCTGTGAACACCTCATCGGCAATCAGCAGGGCTCCGGCAGCCTGGACCCGCTCGGCCACCGCCCGCAGGAAGGCCGGCCGCACCACCCGCATGCCGCTGGCCCCCTGGATCAAGGGTTCGAGGATCACTGCCGCGGTGGGCGTCTCTAGGGCCTGTTCCAGCTGGCGAAGGGCGACCTGTTCTCTTTGCTCCACTGCGTCGTCGCCCCAGTGGCTGTGGGGCCAGGCCACCCGAGCCACGGCAAATAGCAGCGGCTCGTAGGGGTCGGTGAACAGGGAGCGCTCCCCCAGCGCCATCGCTCCGAAGGTGTCGCCGTGGTAGGCCCCCTCAAAGGCGATCACCTGGCGGCGTTCGCTGCCCTGGTTGCGCCACCACTGCCAGGCGATCTTGAGGGCTACCTCCACGGCGGTGGAGCCGTTGTCGGAGAAGAACAGCCGCTCGAGGCCCGTGAGCGCACTGATTCGAGTGGCGAGCTGCTCGGCAGGTTCGTGGCTGAAGTTGGCGAAGATCACCTGCTCCAGCTGCTGGGCCTGACGGGCGATCGCCGTCGCAATGGCTGGCTCGGCGTGGCCGTGCAGGGTCACCCACCAGCTGCTGATCGCATCAATCAGGCGGCGGCCATCGCTGAGCTCCAGCTCACTGCCACGGGCTGAGCGCACCTGCAGCGGCTCGGGGCTGCTGGCCACCTGGGTGGTGGGATGCCAGAGATGGGGGTGCCAGGTCACAGGGTCAGGCTTCAAGGTGATCAATGAAGCGCACCGAAAGTCTCCGGATAGTTGCGTTGGCCCTTCGTTCTAAACCTCGGGCCGTGTCTCGTGTGTCGCCCATCTGCCGGGCCGTGGAGCTCACGCTCAAAGGTTCCCCTGCTTCGATTCCGTAGCGCAATCGCTGCAGCTCGGCTTCCTGTTCTGGCAATTCATCAAGCAGCTGAAGCCGCCAGGGCATTGCTGATGGCGTCGCGAATCAACCAGGTGGCGTAGGTGGAAAAGCGGTAGCCCCGGCCGGGATAGAATCATTCAGGTGGAGCGACTCCGCCGAGATGGACTCTCCGCAGCCGATCCGGGCCACTGCCCGTGGTGCAATCCCTGAGGAATTTCAGCCGTTGCTGGAGTGACCCGGTGCCCATTGCTGGATCAGCTGTTCGAGGCGTACCAGCTGGTAGCGGGTCTGCTCATTGGGCTGATGGATGTAGGCGCTGCGCAGGTGATCCAGCTCCGCGTCAAGTGAGAGCAGCACGGGGTGGTTCTCGTTCACGGTGCAAATCCAGGACCTACCAGCAAATCCTAAGCCTTTATTAAATTTCGGGGATGGCCGGTCAGGTTCCGATTGGCTCAGGTTCCGATTGGCAGTGGGCCGTCCCGGTCGGAGCGGAAGGTGAGAGGCATGGATGGCACATGCCGCTGAATCAACTCCAGCAGCTGCTTGAAAACCTCGCGGGTGTGGGGGGCGGTAGTGCCCATGGCTTCGCGACTCAGCAGCACCAGCTCCAGCACCTTGCCATCTGCTTTTGATTGCACATCGGCGAACAGCTGCATGCGCTGGGTTTCACCGCCACCGCGGATCATGGCGCTGAGGTGGGCTGGTGTCCGGTGCTCGATCTCCGCTCTGAGCCCCTCTAATACAGGCTGGAGGGCTTCCAGCATGGCGGCGGCATCCAGCGGCACGCCGGGTTTGAGCACCACTAAAAACCGCGCCACAGCCACTCCCTTATCAATTCACGCTACCTGTTGCAGCCTGCCCAGCTGGTTGGTCTGGATCTAGAGGTAATCCCTGCACGGCCAGGGCGAGGCGCCGGGCCAGCAGCAGCACCGGATAAAGGCGCTTTGCTCTCCCCGGTGTGGCGAGGATCGGGCCGAGCAGCTGCAGCAGGGTGGCGCTGGGCTCCAGCCGGCTGCAAATCCACTGAATCGCCTCGGCTCCATGCAGCACCCGGCCCTCTGCCAACACCACGGCACCCTGGCTCAGGTCCCAGCCCTGCTGCCGCAGCTGCCGCCGCAGTTCGTGATCGCTGCGGCCATCGCGGATCGCCAAGTTCGGGATGCCACTGCGCAGTTCCGCCAGCTCAGCGAAATGGCGGCAGAAGGGACAGCCGCCGTCAAACACCAGTACCGGATGGTCAAGTGCCGTCATCGGCTGCAGCCTTGGAGATCGCTGTCATCCTGAAGGCCTAGCGGTTTAGTTGTTGTGTATGCCCAGCTCGGGCCCGGAATCCATCGCCGTGATCGGGGCCGGGGTATCGGGCTGCGCTTTCGTTGCCCAGCTGCGCCGCTTGGGTTACACCGGAGCCCTCAGCCTTTGGGAGACAGGGCGAGGCCCGGGCGGACGGGCCAGCACCCGGCGCTCCCGCCAGGATCATGGGCTGCGCATCGATCACGGGGCGCCCCTGCTCAACATCACCGGCGCAACGGAGCCGCTGTTGTTGCAGCCCCTGCTGGCGGGGGGCTGGATTGAGCCGTGGCCTGGTTTGATCGCCCAGCTTCAGGGGGAAGCGACCCTGCGGCCAGGCCAGGCTGATGCCCTGGGGCTCGGCCAGCTCTACCGGGGTCGGGGTGGCATGGATCATCTCTGCAAAGGACTGTTGAGCCTGGCCGGCGAGGCTGGCGAAGCGTGGCAGCCCCACTACGGCACCCTGGTGCGCCACCTCGATTGGAAGGATGGTCTCTGGCAGCTGCTGGATCGGGAGGGGGAGTTGCTGGGTCAGGCCCATTGGCTTGTGCTGAGCAGCACCCTGCTGGCCCATCCGCGCAGCAGGCAGATTTTTGGCTGGGAGGAGGTGCCCCTCAAGCAGGCCGCAGAACGACTGGGCGACCTCCGGCTGGAGCATGCCCTCACTTTGATCGCCGGCATCCGCGCTGAGGCCCGCAGCAATCTGCTGGTGCTGCTTGAGGCGGCTGCAGCAGGACCTTGGGCCAGTCTTCCTTTCAGCTTGCTCCATTTCGATGCTGCAGCCCAGCAGCGCTGGGGGCTGCAGCGGATCACCGTCCAGCCCTTGGCCGACGGGCGCTGCGCCGTGGTGGCCCATTCCAGCCACTCCTTTGCCGCCGATCACCTTGATGTCTATGGCACCCATTCCGCCGTGGCCCGCATGCTTCAGCTGCCCCCCGATGAGGGCCGCGAAGATACGGTGATCGCTGCCCTCACCACCGCTCTTGAGCAGGTGATGGCCCCTTGGTTGCCTGGACTAAACCTCGCCACGGCTGATCGCCAGCTGATGCGCTGGGGTGCCGCTTTTCCCCTGGCGCCCGGGCTGCCCTCCGAACTCAGTTGCTGCCCAAGCAGCCGGGTGGGATTCTGCGGCGACTTCATCGCCGGGGTGGGATTTGGGCGGATTGAGGGTGCCCTGCGCAGCGGCGAACAGCTGGCCCACGAGCTTTGTGCACTTGCCTAAAGCTGCGTGCTGCCGATCATTGCGATAGGTGCAGCCTTGCTACAGATCGCCCAAACGGTGTTGATTGCGATTGCAGCCATTGCTGCGGTGGGGCTATCAGTTGGGAGGTGAGACGTCTTGGATGTCTTGCAGGCGATCACCTTCCCGGACTGCGATGCGGCCCCTTTCACCACAAGCGGCACTCAGCAGTGCTGTTCACGGCCCGCCGCGCCGTTGCCGGAGCCTTCCCGTGGTTCCTGCCCAGCAACTTGATGTGGTGAACCGGGCTGCCCACTACTTCGCCCATCATTTTTCCGAGCAGATCGAGCTGGAGGTGGTGGCTGATTCGATCGGGGTGAGTGCTGAGTGGCTCGATCTCTGCTTTGACCACTGCCGCGGTAAGACACCGTTTCAGACGCTCCAGCACATTCGACTCAGCCGGCTATTTGAGGGGATTGCAGCCCAACCGCAAACCACCCTTGAGCAGCAGGTGCACCGCTGTGGCCTGGCTTCGGTGATGGCAGCCAATCGGCTGTTTGAGGAGTTGTTCGGCATTGGCCTTGCACCCTTTCGTCGGGTTTGTCGCCGCGCCGAGGCTGATCGCTTGCTGCGACAGCGGAGCTGCTGAATCCTGGGACCTTCCGCCTCCATCTGGATCGCGCTGGCCAGTGGCTGGGGGCTGGTTTCCTGCCTCGGTCTGGCGGTGATGCTGGTCCTACTGGAGCGCAGCTTCAGTGCGGCCCCAGCTCTACAACCAGCTCCATCAGGAAGCTCCCTTGCCCCTACTTCCTGCACCGTGGTGGTGCCGGCTTACAACGAAGCGGACAACATCAGCGACTGCGTGCGGGCAATCCTCGCCAGCGAGGCGCCATGTGAGAACTGGGCATTGCTGGTGGTTGATGACGACTCAAGCGACACCACTGCGGCCTTAGCCCTGCAGGCGGGCGCAGGCGATCCACGCTTTGGCCTGCTGTCGGCGGGTGCCCGTCCCCCGGCAGAGCGCTGGGTGGGTAAAAACTGGGCCTGTTTTCGCGCCAGCAGCGAGCTCGAAAGCGATTGGTTGGTCTTCATCGATGCGGATGTGCGCGTCGCTCCGGGAGCGCTGCGGGCCGCCTTGACAGACGCCATTGCCCACGGGGCCGATTTGCTCACCCTGGCGCCGCGGCTCACCTGTGGCTGCCTGGCCGAGTGGCTGGTGCAGCCGATCATCGCCAGCTTGCTGGGACTGGGTTTTCCAATTGAGCGCGCTAATGATCCCTGCGATCCCTTGGCCTTTGCGGCGGGTCCGTTTCTGCTGTTCCGCAGCCAGGCCTACAGAGCCATTGGTGGCCACGCTGCCGTGGCCGGCGAGGTGGTGGAGGATCTCGCCCTGGCTCGGGCGATCAAAGGCCAGGGCTTCAGGCTGCGCTATCTGCTGGGGCTCGACTGGTTGACCCTGCGCATGTACCGAGACTTGGCCTCTCTCTGGGAAGGCTGGACCAAAAACTGGCTGCTTGGCCTCGATGGTGATGTGGCGAAGGCCTTGGCGGCTGGTGCGGTGGTGGTGCAGCTCTACGCCATTCCCTGGTTGTTGCTGCCCCCAGCCCTTCTGTTGGCCTGGCGATCGCCCCTGCCCCTGTCCTGGTTGCCGGCCCTGGCGGCCCTGCTGGCCATCGCGCTGCAATTGGCGATCCGGCTCTGGAGTCGTCGCCATTTCGGCACTCCCCTCAACTGGTGGTGGTTGGCGGGTCTGGGTGGGCTGTTGATCGGCGCCATGGCCCCGGTGTCTGTGATCAAGACCCTCAGCGGCCGGGGCTGGACCTGGCGGGGTCGCTCCTTGCACATGTAGCAATAGCCCCATACGTTGAGTGCCCACCGCCAGCGGGGTTTCCCCAGGCATGCCCAGCCCATTCAACGAATGGATGCCCGAAGTGGTGGTGTTTCACCCCACCCGCTTCGAGGAGGCGCAGTGGATCGTGCACCACCTGCGCGAGCGCAAGACCGTGCTGGTGCACGCCGGGGCGATGGAGCGCAGCGAGGCCCAGCGGTTGATTGATTTCGTGGCGGGTGGTGTCAGCGCTATCGATGGACAGGCCGAATGCCTCGACGATCTCACCTTCGTTTTCGTCCCAGAGATGGTGGCCTTGCGGCGGGATCCCGCACCGCCGTGATCCAGGCTGCACCGCTCTGCCTCCTAGGCTCAAATCCTTTTTGGGAGTGGGCTGAGTGCCCCGTCTACGTCGCTTTCTGTACTCCCTCGGCCCCGTCCTGACGATTGCGGCCCACCTCGGCTGCCTGCTGCTCTTTTGGACCGGTCTCAGTCTCGGTGCGGCCCTTTGGGCTTTGGTGCTCTACTTGGTGCGCATGCTGGCCACCACAGCCATCTATCACCGCCTGATCACCCATTCCAGCTACAAGGCGCCCCGTCCCGTTGCCTGGATCGGGGCCTTTGTGGGGGCTTCGGCAGGTCAGATGGGCCCTAGCTGGTGGAAGGCTCACCACCAAACCCATCACCGCCACGTCGACACTTGCGCCGACCCCCACACCCCCCTTGCTCCTTCAGCGGGATGGCGGGGCCTGTGGCGCTCCCAGGTTGGTTGGTTGTTGTCTTCAAGTTTTTTCCCCACAACCCTGCCGGCCGATGTGGAGGCAGATCCGGTGTTGCGCCTGATCGACAGGCTCCATTTTGTGCCCGTGCTGCTGCTGGCCGGCCTTTCTTGGCAGCTGGGCGGACTGCCTTGGCTGGCGGCCTTCTGCCTAAGCACAACTGTGCTTTATCACGGGGTGGCCAGCGTTAATTCCCTGGCCCACCTGCAAGGCGATCAGCCCTTCGCCACCGGAGATGCCAGCCGCAACAACCTGTTTGTGGCCGTGATCACCCTGGGCGAGGGCTGGCACAATCTTCACCACGCTTTCCAAGCTTCGGTGCGTCAGGGAATCACCCTGCGGCAAGGGCGAGTGCGGCTATTGCCAGATCCCACCTACCGCTTTATCCGCCTGCTGGAGCGTTGCGGCTGGGCCTGGGATCTAAGGATCCCCAGTAATCACGCCCTGCTTGCCCGCGGCGCTGAGAGCTAAAAAGCGCAGGCCACAAGGCTCAACTGCAGCCAGCAACCTCCTGGAGCCAGCTTTTCCACAACCACATTCTTGTGCTGATCGTGGGCTACCAAATGGGCGAAGGTTTCTGCGTCGTCTCTGGTGTTGAAGCGAGCTGCTTGCACCTGCAGCGGCACGCTTTGCTCGCGTTCTACGGCAGCGCGTACGCGATAACGACCCGAAGCGATGGGATCATCCATAGGTGGATTCTGGATCCAATTTCTGGAAATTGCGCCAGCCTTCAGAGTTTCAGAGAAATTGATGGCTGGGGTGAGTTAAGCCAGGGTGTGTAAGCCAGTTCAGGGTCGCAGCAATTCGGCAACCAGTGGCTCCAGCGCCGCGGGATGTTGCAGCAGCTGCTGGTGGGTGCGCACGGGCAAGGGCTGCCGCGGGCCCAGCGGTAATACGGCGCGCCAACCAGGCAGCACCATCAGGTCGGCAGCGCAGTAGAAGCTGCAGCATTCCACGCCGTCTAGCCCCTCGAGATTTGTGTTGAGCTGGCGCAGCAGCGGGCTCCCCCATTTCATGTCGGCAATGCCAGCCAGCAGCCAGCTTGGCCAGGGCTGAGCTGTGAGAGTGCCCTGCTGGGGGCTACCGACGCTGATGAAGCGGCGGGTGCGCGATCGGCCGCCCTGAAGTTGGATCCAGGTACGGCCGATCACGCCACCCATTGAGAAGCCCAGCAGGTCGATTTGGGTGTGGGGACCAAAGGTTGCTTCGATTTGGCGGCCCAGCCGGTGAGCTAACTCCAGGATCGGAGTGGCACCGAGGCGATTGGGTAGGTAGGGGATAAGCAGTGGGGATCGCCGCTCATCCAGCTGGATTTTGAGGCGATCAAACAGGCGTGGCGTGTCCCACAGACCGTGCACCAGCACCAAGGGAGGAGCGCTTGCCATGGGCTCAGGCTAAGAAGCTGGTTGGTTTGCATCAAAAAGCCGCCCCCGAAGGGACGGCCAATGGATCACCGGAGTGAACAGGAAATCAGCTTTTGCGAGCGGGGCTCAGTAGCGGCTGCCGCCACCGCCGTAGCCACCACCGTTGTAGCCACCGCCACCGCCGAAGTCGCGGCGACCGCCGCCACCACCACCACCACCGCCGCCACCGCTGCCGCGGGGCTCAGCTTTGTTGACGCGGATGGCGCGACCCATCCACTCAACATCCTGGAGATCTTCAATTGCCTTGGTCTCTTCGGCCTCGTTGGCCATTTCGACAAAGGCGAAACCGCGCTTGCGGCCGGTGTCGCGGTCGAGGGGGAGGCTGCACTTGCTCACCTGTCCGTACTGGCTGAACAGATGCTGGACATCTTCCGCTTCCGCATCGAAGGAAAGATTGCCGACGTAAATGGTCATGAACTCAGAAACTATGAATTGATCCTTCGACGGCCCAACAGAAAGTGGTCAGCTCGCTAGAGAGAAATCTTTGAATCACTTTCTACCTTACACGGCCGCCTAACGCTTCGGTCGAAACTGCCCCTCACAGGATGTGCCTTGACCAGCGGTGTGATGCCAAATCATCAAACCCTGGCTAGGGATGGGGTGTTCCAAGCCTTGCATCGCCATGTCGAAAGCCCAGCTCACAGCCTTCATGGTCAAGGTTGATGCCGATACGGCCCTAAGGGCCCGGGTTGATGCCGCCGACAGTGTCGACGCGGTCGTGGCGATTGCCCTGGAGCAGGGCCATGCCTTTTCTCCTGCTTCCTGGTCCCGCGCCCAGCGTCCCTGAGCGCAGTCGCGCCTGCTTAGGGCCAGGGCGTGAAGGTGGCGGGCTGGTATTTGACGATGCCGATCCGCCAGCGCCGCTGGGCCAGTTGCTTCAGGCTGGCTAGCAACTCTTCAGTTGTGCCACCGGCGATCCAGTCGGCCTTGATCAGTGGCAACCGCTCGCTCATCACTTCGAGCGGCATCTCCAACAGCAACAGGCTGTGTTCACCAGCGGCCCGCCGCAGGGCACCCTCGTCACTGCGCTGCCACAGCCTCAGCAGCAGCTCCAGGGCAAGGGTGCGGCCTGCTTCGCCGGGTTCGCCGCCGCTGGCTTCCCTCTGGGACTTGCCGGTTAGGGGCAGGGCACGCTTGCCATCGAGTTCGACTAGGGCCAGGGCCACCATGTATGGAGCGTCTGCCACGGAAATCTCTGTGAGTCGCCACACCATGGCGAGGGGCGCGGATTCAGTGTGGAAACTGACACGTATTAGGTCTTCTGTTGCCTTTGGCGGATGGGGCTGCCCCACAGGCATTTGCCGGGACTAAATTTTCAGCCGTTCGCTCACAACTCCTTTCCGGGGAGCCAGCGCCATGTCGAGCATTGTTGACCAGTTGGTGACCTATCGCTCAGCTCTGGCGGAGGCCACGGATCGGGGAGATCAGGCCGTTGCCCGCAAGATCGAGCAGCAGATCAAGGAGCTGCAGGATTTTCAGGTGCGCCATCCGGAGGAAACCGAGGCTCCAACACCGTTTGAGGTGTTCTGTGACCTCAACCCATCGGATGTCAATTGCCTCGTCTACGACGATTGAGCCCTGGCTCAGTTGTTCGTTTTTGTAGATCTAACGGTTAGGTAGACATCACGTCCACACTTTTAAGGGCGGTGCCAAGCAGCCTCGTGAATAGGTCCAGCTGCTCTTGACTGCCCATCACAACAAGCATCTGGCCCGGGGCCAGGCGAGTGTCGCTACCGGGATTTGCCAGCAACTCCGGCCGCTGTTGGGAGTATTGGGAGCCCCGGTACTGCCTCGGCACATCGTTGGCTGCAGGCTGGGGCGGCACGATCGCCAGCACTAGGGCACCAGAGCGCGAGCCGAGCTGGAGCTCCGCAAGGGATGCTCCATTGAGGTTGCCCAGGTCAGCTGGGTCGCTACTCAGCAGAAATTCCTCCACCTCGCAGCCAGAGCCAGCCAAAAGATCCATGAAGGTCACCGCCAGGGGGCGTAGGGCGGTGGCGGCCATGGTGCGCCCCCCACTGACGTACGGGCTCACCACTTGATCGGCGCCGGCTAGGCGCAGCTTGCGTTCCGCTTCCTCACTATCGGAACGGGCTATCAACCGGCAGTTGGGCGCCATACCCCGGGCGCTCAGCACCACGTAGAGGTTGGATGCGTTGTTTGGTAGGGCCGCCACCAGGGCACGGCAGCGGTGGATGCCGGCATCCAGCAGGGTCTCGTCGAGGGTGGCATCGGCCATCAGCACGGCCAGCCCCCGCTCTTCTGCTGCCTCACGGCGCTCCGCGTCCATCTCCACCACCAGCAGGGGAACGTTCTCTCGGGTGAGTTGTTCGGCGATCTCGCGGCCGATGCGGCCATAGCCGCAAAGGATCACATGGTTATGCATGGTGGATAGCCAACTACGGAATCGGCGCTCGCGCAGGCGCCGGAAGTAACCGGATTCAGACAGGCCCAGTACCCCTTGGATACTGATCTGCACCACCACCAGGCCGCCCAGGATCAGCAGGGTGGTGACCACCCGCCCACCCGCGCTCAGGATCTGGGTGTGCCCGTCGCTAAATCCCAGGGTGCTGAGCGTGATCAGCACCATCCAGTAGGAATCCCCCCAGTCCCACCCCTCACTGAGGTGATAGCCGATGGCGCCGGCATTCACCAGCATGGCCAGCGACAGGGGAGCTCGCCAGGGTTTGCGTGCTCGCCGAGAGGGTGGTCGCCTGGGGACGATTGACCAGAAAGGCTTGGGCATTGGACCTGGACCCGGTGCTCCAGATCACGCAACCCAGATTATGGGCCGCAATTAGTTACGGCTTGTGGGCTGATCCCGAACATTTGTAGGGGTTGTCGACAGTTGGCCTGCCAGCTCCGTTAACCCTTAAAGGTTCTTTCCGCAGGGGTCGCCTGGATGGGCGCGTCTTCGGTGATTGGTGACATGACAACTGGTTTGGCTGAGCAGCCGCCCCTACAGCTGCTTAAGGAGAGCGGTCAGCGGGAGGTGTTCTGCGGACTCACCTCGATTGTCTGGCTGCACCGGCGCATGCCGGATGCCTTTTTTCTAGTGGTGGGCTCCCGCACCTGCGCTCACTTGGTTCAGAGCGCAGCCGGCGTGATGATCTTTGCCGAGCCCCGCTTCGGCACTGCGATTCTGGGGGAGCGTGATCTGGCCGGCCTGGCCGATGCCAATGATGAGCTCGACCGGCTGGTGAAGGATTTGCTGGAGCGGCGCCCCGAAATCCGCACCTTGTTTCTGGTGGGCTCCTGCCCCAGCGAGGTGATCAAGCTGGATCTGGCTAAGGCTGCCGAGCGGCTCAATACCCAGCTAACCGGCCGGGTGATGGTGCTGAACTACAGCGGCAGCGGCATCGAAACCACCTTCACCCAGGGGGAGGACCAAGCCCTGCTGGCGATGGTTCCCCTGATGCCCAGCAGCGAGGTGGATCAGCTGTTGATCGTCGGCACCTTGGCCGATGCGGTGGAAGACCGGCTGGTGCAGCTTTTTGGTCGCCTGGGTATTCCGGTGGTCACGAGCCTGCCGCCGCGGCGCTCCACCGAGCTGCCCCCGATTGGTCCCGGCACTCGGGTGCTGCTGGCCCAGCCCTTCCTCTCGGCTACGGCAAGGGCCCTGGTGAGCCGCGGCGGTCAGCTGCTTACAGCTCCTTATCCGTTTGGTGTGGAGGGCAGTCGGGCCTGGATGGCGGCGGGCGCCGCTGCCTTCGGGGTGGCCCCGGCCCTGGTGGCCGAGGTGCTCGATCCGCTGGTGGAGCGGGGCCAGCGTGCCATTGCTCCTCACCGGGAGTTGCTGGCCGGTAAGCGGCTTTTTCTGCTGCCCGATTCCCAGCTGGAGCTCTCCTTGGCGAGGTTCCTGCAGCGCGAGTGCGGCATGGAGCTGGTGGAGGTGGGCACGCCCTACCTCGATCGCCAGCTGCTCGATGCGGAGCTGGCCCTGTTGCCACCCGGCACCCGTATTACCGAGGGGCAAGACGTGGAACGCCAGCTGGAACGGGTCCGCGCCGAGCGGCCAGATCTTGTGGTGTGTGGCCTGGGCCTGGCCAATCCCCTGGAGGCCGAGGGCATCGCCACCAAGTGGTCGATTGAGCTGGTATTTAGCCCCATCCACGGTTGCGACCAGGCCGGCGATCTGGCCGAATTGTTTGCCCGCTCCCTGCGCCGCCGCGCCGCACTCTCCTTTTCCTGACCATTCGTCTCACTAAACAGCCGTCTCATTAATCAGTCATGGAACTCACCCTCTGGACCTACGAAGGCCCCCCTCACGTGGGTGCCATGCGCATAGCCGCCTCGATGGAGGGGGTGCACTACGTGCTGCATGCTCCCCAGGGCGACACCTATGCCGATCTGCTGTTCACGATGATTGAACGGCGGGACCGGCGCCCGCCCGTTACCTACACCACCTTCCAGGCCCGCGACCTGGGTGGCGACACCGCCGAGCTGGTGAAGAGTTCGATCGCTGCAGCCGTGGAGCGCTTCCAGCCCGAGGCGCTGCTGGTGGGCGAGAGCTGCACGGCCGAACTTATTCAGGACCAGCCTGGCTCCCTGGCGGCGACCATGGACCTGGGCGGCATCCCGGTGGTGAGCCTGGAACTGCCGGCCTACTCCAAGAAGGAGAACTGGGGCGGCGCTGAAACTCTCTATCAACTGGTGCGAGGCCTGCTCAAGGCCCAGGTGCCGCCGCCCGGCGAGCCCAAGCCCGATCCGACTCGCTGGCGTGCCGAGGGCCGACGGCCCCGGGTGAATCTGCTGGGACCAAGCCTGCTGGGTTTCCGTTGCCGCGACGATGTGCGCGAGATCAGCCAGTTGCTGGCTGGCTACGGCATTGATGTGGCGGTGGTGGCGCCCTTGGGGGCCCGTCCGGCCGACCTCATGCGGATCCCCACGGCTGACGCCAATGTGAGCCTCTATCCCGAGCTGGCGGGCCCGGTATGCAGCTGGCTGGAGCGCAGCTTCGGCATGCAGACGGTGAAGACAGTGCCGATCGGTATCGGCGCTACGGCCGCCTTTTTGCGCGAGCTGCACGGGGTGCTGGGTTTGGAGCTGCCTGCCGAGCTTGAAACCGCAGCCGATGGCACCTGCGCCGCTGAAAGGCGCTCGCGGCTGCCTTGGTATTCGCGCTCGGTGGATTCCACCTACCTCACCGGTAAGCGGGTGTTCATTTTTGGCGATGCCACCCACGCCATCGCTGCAGCCCGCATCGCTAGCCGCGAGCTGGGCTTCAAGGTGGTCGGCCTGGGGAGCTACAGCCGCGAGCAGGCAAGGGAGGTGCGGGCGGCCGCCCAGGAGCTGGGGCTGGAGGCGTTGATTTCAGACGACTACCTGGCCGTGGAGGCGGCGATGGCGGAGGCGGCCCCGGAGCTGGTGCTGGGCACCCAGATGGAGCGCCACAGCGCCAAGCGCCTCGGCATCCCCTGTGCCGTGATCAGCTCACCGCTGCACGTTCAGGATGTGCCAGCGCGCACCTCGCCCCAAATGGGCTGGGAGGGGGCAAACGTGATCTTCGACAGCTGGGTGCATCCGCTGATGATGGGTCTGGAGGAGCACCTGATCGGCATGTTCCGCCACGATTTTGAATTCGTGGATGGACACCTAAGCCACCTAGAGGGTGCCAGTGCCCCTGCCAAGCACCCCACTGCCACGGCCACTGCCACTGCCACGGCCACAGCTACTGCCACTGCGCCATCCAGCATTCCCGGCGATGGGGTGATCGTTTGGAGTCCGGATGGTGAAGCTGAGCTGGCCAAGATCCCCTTCTTTGTGCGGGGCAAGGTGCGTAAAAACACGGAGGCCTACGCCCGCGAGCAGGGCCTAGCTCTGATCGACAGCGAAGCCCTTTATGAGGCCAAGGCCCATTTCGCTCCATGATGGGTTGGGTGAGTCTTTTTACCTATGAATATGTGTGCGGATCCCCATTAATGTTTTTTCGATGTTTCGCTTTGCGTTGCTAGCCATTGCTGTGTGGCGGTGCAGGGTTTGGATGGCATAAGCAGACCCATGCTTCGGTGGCAACACTAGTGCTCCTCCACTGATTTCAAGAGCCTAGGTCTAAGCCTTACGGTCCTAAATTATTTAGCTAAGAGTTTTAGTTCCGATCTTTCCTGTTTCCCCAACTCCAATGACCACAACACTCAATCCTCCAGCCACTTCCAAGCCCGATGGCGAGGGCAGCGTGCAGGTACACCTTGATCCCACCATGGCTATCGAGGAGGGTGCCTTGGTGCTGGCGGTTTATGGCAAGGGTGGGATCGGTAAATCCACTACTTCTTCCAACCTTTCGGCGGCCTTCTCGAAGCTGGGCAAGCGGGTGTTGCAGATCGGTTGCGATCCCAAACACGACAGCACTTTCACCCTCACTAAGAGGATGGTGCCCACCGTGATCGATATTCTCGAAACGGTTGACTTTCATACTGAAGAATTGCGGCCCGAAGACTTTGTGTTTGAGGGTTACAACGGCGTGATGTGTGTTGAGTCTGGTGGTCCGCCGGCGGGTACTGGTTGCGGTGGATATGTCACAGGCCAGACGGTGAAATTGCTCAAGGAGCACCACCTGCTCGAAGAAACCGATGTGGTGATCTTTGATGTGTTGGGAGATGTGGTGTGTGGTGGCTTTGCAGCACCGCTTCAGCACGCCCACTACTGCTTGATCGTGACTGCCAATGATTTCGATTCGATCTTCGCGATGAACCGGATCATGCAGGCCATCAATGCCAAGGCCAAGAATTACAAGGTGCGTCTCGGTGGTGTGATTGCCAACCGCTCTGAGGAGACAGACGAAATCGACAAGTTCAATGCCCGTACGGGTCTGCGCACCATGGCCCATTTCAAGACCGTGGACGCGATTCGTAAATCCCGTCTCAAGAAGTGCACCATCTTCGAGATGGAAAGCACACCGGAAGTGGATGCGGTGCAGGAGGAATACCTCAATCTGGCCCGCCGGATGCTCGATGACGTCGAGCCCTTGGAGGCCGAATCCCTCAAGGATCGGGAGATTTTCGACCTGCTCGGCTTCGATTGATGGATGGGGGATCTACCCCACGCCAGCAGAGCTACGGCCAGCTGCTGAGTATCTGCCTGCTGTTGCTTGTCACTTTCACCCTGCCCGAGCCATGGAATAACTTTTCCTCGCTGGGCTATCTGCTCTTGGCTCTGGTGATGATCCGAGGCCTGGGCAATCCCACCGGCAGCCTGCAGTTCGGCACCGTGCCGCGCCGGCTGTTCAAGGGGCTAGGGGTGGCGGCCATCGCAGTGGGCTTGCTCTGGTATGTCACCCCCCTGGAGCTGCGTAGCACCGGCATCCCAGTGATTGCCCTCTGGGCCCTGTTCAGTGGTTGGAGTGCCATTCGCCTGATCCGGGGCCTGGCCCAGGAGCGGCGCGTGTCGGATGTGGTGTTGCGTGGCGCCCTGGCGGGTTACCTGATGTTGGGGCTGGCGGCCGGCTTGCTCTGTTGTGCCCTGGAGACCATCGATCCGGCCAGCTTCACCAACGTGAACCTGTCGGCGCAGGATCTGGGCCATAGCAGCCCGGTGTGGGGCCTCAATTTCGTGCGACTCAATTACTTCGCCTTTGTGAGTCTCACCACCATGGGATATGGCGATGTGACCCCTCAGACCCCCCAGTCCCAGATGGTGAGTGTGGCCATCGCCACCGCAGGAACTTTTTATGTGGCAGCAGTTATGGGAGTTTTGATCAGCCGCCTCACTGTGCAGGAAAGCCAGCAGCCTTAGGGTTGCCCCGCTCCCAGCCCTTGATGATGCGATACATCACGGGAACAACAAACAGGCCCAGGAAGGTAGACACCAGCAACCCAAAGAACACCACCGTGCCGATGCTCACCCTGCCGCCTGAGCCGAAGCCATTGGCGAAGAGTAGGGGTATGCCTCCTGCAAGGGCGGCGAGGGCGGTGAGCAGGATTGGCCGCAGGCGGGCGATAGCCGCTCCGCGGATCGCCGTGTCTAGATCCAGGCCTTCGGCCATGCGCTGGTTGGCGAATTCCACGATCAGGATGGCGTTCTTGGCCGTAAGGCTCACCAGCATCAGCAGGCCCATCTGGCCGTACACGTCCAGGGGCAGGCCCCGCAGCAACAGGCCGCCGACCGCTCCCAACATGGCCAGAGGCACGGTCACCAGAATGATGAAGGGGTCGGCGAAGTTTTCGTAGAGGGCTGCTAGCACCAGCACCATCACCAGGATTGCCAAGGCAAACACCCGAATGTTGCCGCCACCGGCGCGCGACTCTTCCCGAGCCAGGCCGGCCCATTCCAATTCTGTGCTGCCGCCGAGCTGCCGCTGCACTTCCATCAGGCTGGCCATGGCTTGGCCACTGCTCACGCCAGGGCGGGTCAGGGCCCGGATGCTGATCGAACGCACCAGCCGGGTGTGGTTGATTGAGGTTGGGCCAGTGTTTTGTTCGATCCGCACCAATTGGGCCAGGGGGATCAGCTGGCCATCGCGGGTTTTCACCTGTAGAGCGAGCACGTCATCGGCGCTGCGGCGCGAGGCGCCGTCAAGCTGCACGATTACCTTGCGCACCTGGTCGCTCTCAAAGCTGTCATTGACGTAGTCACTGCCGAAGCTGGCTCCGAGGGTGTCGACCACGGTGCTGAGATCCACCCCGAGCGAGGCCATCTGCAGCCGATCTGGCACCAGCTGCACCAGGGGGGCACCGGCGGTGAAGCGGGTTGAAACCCGTTCAAAGCGATTGGTGGCTTGGGCGGCGCGGATGAAGGACTGGGCTTGCTGCTCGAAGTCAGAGAGGCTGAGTTGACCGTTGCTGTTGTCCAGCAGTTCCAGCTCGAGCCCTCCTTCTGAACTGAACCCCCGCACGGAGGGGGCCTCGCTGAGCTGCACCACTGCACCGGTAATTCGGCGGCGCAATTCGCCCTTGAGTCGCTCTCCCACGGCCCGTGTAGCTGCCTCGGCGCTGCGGCGCTGCTCGATTGGCGCCAAACGCAGGTAGAAGATGCCCTTGTTGGGGCTGCTATCGCCAAAGGAGCGCCCCGCATAAAAGTTGGCCCGCGTGATCAGGGGTTCTTCAGCCACCACCTGGCGCACCTGCTCCAGCACCCGTTGGGTCTGCTGCAGCCCTAGGCCATCGGCCAGGATCACTACCCCCCGCAGCTGACCGTTGTCTTCCTGGGGGATGAAGGCTTTGGGCAGGGCTTGCAGGGCGAATCCCGTGATCAGTAGGCCGCCCAGCAGTAGGGACACCACCAGCCGCCGCCGCTCCATAGTCCAGGCCAGCCAGCGCCCGTAGGGCACCTCCAGCCCCTCGAGCCAGCGCCGCGGCGGGTCTATCCATCGCAGCAACCAGGCCGGTTCGCGTTGCTGGGGGTTTAGTAGTCGGCTGCTGGCCACCGGCGTGAAGCTCAGGGCATTGAGGGTGGAGAAGGCGATGGCGCCGCTGATCGTGATTGCGATCGGGGCGTACAGCCGGCCCAAGCTGCCCCCCAGGCCAATCACCGGGATGAACACCACCACCAGGGCTATAGAGGTGGAAACCACGGCCCCGCCGAGCTCGGCCATGGCTTCGCGGGCGGCTTGTAGGGGTGGCTTGCCGTCTTCTAGGCGGCGGCCAATGTCCTCGCTCACCACGATGGCGTCGTCCACCACCAGCCCAGAGGCCAGCACCAAGCCAAACAGGGTGAGGGTGTTGAGCGATTGGCCGGCAAGCTTCAGCAAGCTCAACGAGCCGATCAAGGCCACTGGCACCGCTGCAGCTGTGATCAGGGCCAGGCGGCTATTGCCAAGACCAAGAAGTAGCACCAAGAACACCAGCAACACCGCATCGCGCAAGCTGTCGAGGGTGCCCTGGATGCTGCCGCGCACAAAGTCGGCCTCATCAACAATCAGCTGCTGATCCACCCCTGGCGGAAATTGGGGTGCGAGCTCATCTAGGGCTGCATTCACCGCTTCGCTCACGGTGATGGCGTTGCTGCCGTCGCGCTGGTAGATCACCACGGCTACCGCCGGCCTGCCCTGCAGGTTGGTGGCGATCGTGTCGTAGCTCTCGCTGCCCAGGCTCACCCGGCCCACATCCCGCAGCAGGGTGACGCCGCCATTAGGGCTGCGGGCCACCACCAGCTGTTCAAATTCCGCCGGACTGCGCAGGCGCCCCTCCATGCGCAGCGGCAGGGTGAGCTCCTGGCCGCTGGGGCTGGGGGCTTCGCCCGTTTGGCCCAAGGCAGCCAGCACGTTTTGCTGCTGCAGGGCCGCACGCACATCGGTAATGGTGAGGCCTCGCTCCTCGAGTTGGGCCGGGTTGAGCCAGAGCCTGAAGGCCAGGCTGTTGCCACCTGAAAGGGTGACGTTGCCCACTCCAGGCACCCGCTGCAGCCTCTCTTTCACCACCTGATCGAGCCAACCGCTCAAAAAGGTTTCGCCATAGAGCTTGGGATCGGCACTGAAGCTCAGCACCATCAGCAGGTCGTCGGAGCTGCGCCGCACCTGCACCCCGAAGCGCGCCACCGGTGCCGGCAGCTGGCGGGTTATCACCGCCACTTCGTTCTGGGTGTTGATCTGGTTGAGCTCGGGGTCGCCGCCCTCGAATCCCAGGGTGATGGAGCTGCCGTTGGCTGAGCTGGTGGAGCGGATGCTGTCTAGCCGCTCGAGGCCGTTGAGCTGTTGCTCCAGCAGGGCGGTGACCCCCTGCTCCACCACCTCTGGTCCGGCGCCTGGGTAATTGGCCCGCACCGTGACTCGGCCCGGAGCAATCGGGGGCAGGTTTTCCACCTGCAGCAGCGGTAAACACACCAGCCCTATCAACAGCACCAGCAGGCTCACCACCAGGGTGAGCACGGGCCGGCGCAGAAAGGGATCTGAGATCGATTTCATGGGAGCCTTAGCTTTGTGCTGCTCGGGCCGGGATGAATGATCAGCCGAGATCGCGCTTCAGCACAACGCATAGATAGTCAGGCGCTTTATAGCGACTAGGCAGGCAGATATGCAGTTGCTCCAAACGGCTCCAACAGACGGTGCGCTGAATGGCGGCTACGGTTTTTCCTTCCTTTAAGAGCAGCCTCAGGGCCTTGCAATAAAGCGAATAATTGGCTTCGAGTTCCCCGATGGTGAGTCCCTGACTGCTGCTCATCGCACGGGTGGGCGTCCAGGAGTTGCAAAGACGCACTAATTACCCTACGGCTTCAAGTGGCGCCGAGATCAGGTTGAGCCGGCGGCAGAGCCGCGGCAAGGTGAGGCCTTGGGCTAGCAGGTTGATCAGCACCACAACGAACACGATGCTTTGGGCGTTGTGGGCTAGGGCAACGACGGAGCCTGGGTCGACACCGCGTAGGTGACCGATCTGATCGACAGCGCTGTAAGAGAGGGCCAAAGGCACTGCCCCCCTTAGGCCACACCAAGACACCAGCACGCTGTCTTTCCAGCGGAAGGGGGAGAGGGGTTGGAACACCAAGACGCTTATTGGTCGCACCACCAGCATCAGCACCGCGGCGGTTATCAAGCCAACAGGCAGGGCGGGAACCAGGCTGCTTGGATTCACCAGTAGACCAAATATTAAAAAGATACAAATCTCAGCCATTGTATTGAAAGGCAGTAGCACCTCCTGAATCGATTCATGGTTGATATCGGCTTGGCGGTAGATCATGTTGGTCATCATTACCCCAGTGATGTACACCGAAATGAATCCGGATCCGCCTAGAAAGTGGCTGCAGCCATAGTCTATAAAGGCAATAGACATGGCCACAATCAGTAGCTGGGATTTGTCGTGGGCCAGCTCATTGATCACGAATTTGGCCACATAGCCAAATAGTGCCCCTATGACTAGGCCGCCGCCTACCTGTTGCACGAAGTTGCGCAGGCCGTTCAGCATCACCCCAACAGGTGCCGCTTGCTCGAGGCTGACCCCGGAGCTGGAGGTGCTGAACAGCCCCACGATCAAGCCAAATATCAGCAGGGCCGTTGGGTCATTGACCGAGGATTCGAATTCGAGCAGGTGCTTGAGCCGTTCTGGCACCAGGTGCCGCACCGAACCCAGCACGTTGATGGTGGCTCCGGCATCGGTGGAGCCCAGGCAGGCGGCAATCAGCAGGGCAGCACCCAGGGGCATGGCGTTGCTGAGTCCTGGCGCTAGTTGGTTTCCACCAGCGGAAGAAAGTAGCCAGATCAGGGCGGCCAGTAGACCCGTGGCAATCGTCACCCCCCCTACCGCGAGGGCCAGGCCATATTCCAAAAAACCTCGGATAGTTTTGATATCCGTTTTCAGCCCCGCATAAAAAAGCAGCAGGGCTAGTGCGAATACATGCAGGCTTTCGGCCTGTTCATGGGTGACGTTGAGGCTTTGGATGTTGATCGCTAGGCCCAGCAGCAGCACCCCGAGAATCGCCGGGATCCCGATCTGGACCGAGAACCGGCTGATCGCCAACGTGCCTAAAAACAGCAGGCCGATGAACAGCAGCTGGCCCTCCAAGGGCACCCCATCGAGACCTGGTGCCTGGGCAAAGAGGGGTGCCTGGGCAAAGAGGGGTGCGATCACGACTGGACTGAGTCGTCGTGACTCGATCCGAGGCTCGCGGCCTGGGCTTCGCTGAGGCGGCCGGCTCGCTGCAGCACAGCGGTGATCTGGGCGATGTCCAGTACTGAATGGCAGCTGTAGCCCGCCGCCGCCAGCCGCTCCCGGGCGCGGCGATCATGGTCGCCGCCATGGTCGATGAACACCACCACGTCTTGCACCGTCAGGCCCGAGCTCTCCAGCTTGCCGATGCCCTCCAGGACGCTGCCGCCTGTGATCAAGATGTCGTCTACCACCACCACCCGGTCGCCCTCCTCAAAGTCGCCCTCGATCAGGCGCCGGGCGCCATGGGCCTTCACCTCTTTGCGGGGATAGATCAGCGGCTTGTGCAGTTGCAGCGAAAGCCCAGTGGCGGTGGGCAGGGAGCCGTAGGGGATGCCGGCGATGCGGTCAAATTCGAGGCCCTGCAGCTTGCCGGCATAGGCGTGGAGCACTCGGTGGAACAGGTTTGGGTCGGAGATGATCTGGCGCAGATCGACGTAGTAGTTGAAGACCGCACCCGAGGCTTGTACGTAATCGCCGAATAGCAGGCAGCCGATGTCGAACAGATCAACAATCAGGCTCTCGAGCGGGTCGGCGCTTGGTTGCTTCTCAGGTAGCCAGAGAGCACAGGTATCCGGGTTGCCCTTGTCGTGATTTTCCAACCACTGTTGCCGCTTGGCCGTGATCTGCTGTTTGAGCGCCTCGGCTCGGCTGGCCATGTCGTCTTCGACCAGCAGGTTTTGAGGGAGGGGCAGCAGCAGCCCATCGGCGGCGGCCCCCAAGCCGGCCTGCAGCATGGCGTCGAGCTTTTCCTCTTCCCCCCAGAGGCTGCGCAGGATCAAGAAGCGCTCCGGGGCTTCGGCCCGCACCCGCGCCAGGATTTGCGGATCACTGGTTCCCACCTCCAGCAACAGCTGGTCGGGGGTGGCCCACAGCTGGGTCTCGCGCACAATCTGCAGGTATAGAGGTGTCTCCTCATTTGGGTAGTGCTGGATCTGGCGCGCCGCCTGGTTTGAGCTGTGGCAGGTCATCACCACGGCCTTGTCTGGATAGAGCAGGAAGGGGGCTGCGATGTCTTGGCCGGCAAGGGGGGAGAGGGTCACCGCATCGGCGCCCAGGTCCTTGAACAGGTAGTGGGCCAGGGCCGAGGAGGAGTTGAGATCGCCGTGTTTGGCGTCGATGATCAGGGGGAGATCGCGGGGCACCAGGTCGCGAACCTCCAGCAGCAGCTCCAGTCCCACCGGCCCAAGGGCCTGATAAAAACCAAGGCTGGGCTTGTAGGCGCACACATGGGGCGCTGTGGCCTCGATCACCGCCTTGATCCAGTGGCGGGCCTGGCTGAGGAAGGAGCGGCCCGCCTGGCCCCGCCGCGCTGCCCAGCTCTGCAGCATCTCCGGGTTGGGATCAAGCCCGGTCACCAGCAGCGACTGGCGGTCGGCGATGGCGTCGGTGAGTTTGACGAAGAAGCCCATCGCCCGCAGGCTGTTAGGGCTCGTTGTTAAGCCAGCCGTTGGCCTGTCCGCCGGCTGGTGACACAGCTCTTTGCAATCAGCCGCACCATCAACCCTTCCTCATCGGCGGCCACCCGCAGCCAGCGCAGCCCCGGCAACCAGGCCAGGGCCTGCTCCAGTTCGGTGGCGAGGGCGTCGTCGTGTTCGCCGATGCCGCCGCTGAGGGCGATGGCCTCCACTCCACCCAGGCTGGCTGCCATGGCCCCAATCCCTTGCAGTAGCCGGTGGCGGAACACCGCGATTGCCAGCTGGGCGCCGCGGTGCCCCTCGCCAGCCTGGAGGCGCAGCTCCCGCATGTCTCCGCTGAGCTCGGATAGCCCCAGCAGGCCGCTCTGGCGGTTAAGGGCCGTATCCAGTTCGGAGACGCCAATTCCCTGGCGCATTAGCTGCAGCAGCAGCCCTGGATCGATGCTGCCGCTGCGGCTGGCCATCACCAGTCCCTCGAGCGGCGTGAAGCCCATCGTGGTGTCGACGCTGCGCGGCTGGCCCTGGGGATCGATTTCGATCGCGCAGAGGGAGCAGCCGGCGCCGAGCTGGCAGCTGATCAGGCGGCGGATGTCTGGATCTCGGGCCGCGACCGTTTCGCCCACGTGCTGGTGGTTGAGGCCGTGGAAGCCAAAGCGGCGCAGGCCCTGCTGGCGCCAGGTTGCCGGGATGGCGTAGGTGGAGGCGGCTTCGCTGAGACTGGCGTGGAAGGCGGTGTCGAAGCAGGCCCACTGCTGGATGGCGCTTCCCTCCACCTGGCCCTCCAGCTGGCCCTGCAGCCAGTTGATGGCCTCCAGCGCTGGACCGTTGTGCAGTGGGGCCAGGGGCACCAGGTTTGCTAGCTCCGCCAGCACCTGCGGGGTTAGCAGGGTGGGAGCGCTGAAGTGGGCACCACCGTGCACGATCCGGTGAATTACAAGCTGGGGTAGGGGCTCAAGGGCTGCGAGCAGGGGGGAGAGCCACTGCTCCAGAAGTTCAACCAGCGGCTGGCTGCCCGAATCCGCCTGGGGAAGCCCCCAGCTGCGCTGCTCCTGCCAGAGCCGGCGGCCGCTCGCATCGCAGAGGGCCAGCTTGACGCTGGAGCTGCCCGTGTTCACCACCAGGGCGTGGGTCATGCGATCGGGTGCAGGCCTTTATTGGGCATAGCGTTGCAAGTCTTGCCTTAAAACTGCCGGCAGCTGCTCGGCCTTCAGTTTTTCCTGGGCACCACCTTCGGCGCCAACAAAGCCTCTCTAAAGCCGGATTTTCAGGGCAGCAACAATCTCCAGGGCAGGGTTTCTCCAGCATGGAAGGGCACCAGTTCGACGGCGGTGCCGGCCGCATCATTGAGGTGGAGCCGGCTGGGCACCTCCAGGGGCTGCCGCTCCAGGGTGACCGTGGCCTCGTTGAGCGGTAGCCCGTAAAACCGGGGCCCAAACTCCGAGGCGAAGGCCTCCAGCCTCTCAAGGGCATTCTCCTGCTCAAACACCGCCGCGTAGCTCTCCAACGCAAATGGGGCATTGAAAATGCCAGCGCAGCCGCAGGCCGCTTCCTTGGCAGTGCGGGCGTGGGGTGCGGAATCGGTGCCCAGGAAGAACTTCGGGTTGCCGGAGGTGGCGGCGGCCCGCAGGGCGATGCGGTGCAATTCCCGTTTGGCCACAGGCAGGCAGTAGAAGTCGGGCCGCAGGCCGCCGGCAAATAGAGCGTTGCGGTTGATGTGCAGGTGGTGGGGCGTGATCGTGGCCGCCAGGTTGGCCGGCCCGCTACGCACAAAATCAACCGCATCACTGGTGGTGATGTGCTCAAGCACCACCTTCAGGCCGGGGTGGCGCCCCAGTAGGGGCTCCAGGTGGCGCTCGATGAATACCGCCTCTCGATCAAAAATGTCGATATCGGCGCTGGTTACTTCGCCGTGGATCAGCAGGGGCATGCCGATGCGCTCCAGGGCGTCGAGCACGGGCGTTATCGCCTCGATTGAGCTGACGCCGGCGGCGGAATTGGTGGTGGCATTTGCCGGGTAGAGCTTGCAGGCCACCCAGGCGCCAGCGTTGAAGCCCCGTTCGATCTCGGCGGGATCGATGGCATTGGTGAGGTATGCCGTCAGCAGTGGTTCGAAGCGACTGCCGTCGGGCAAGGCTTCGCGGATGCGGCGGCGATAGGCCTCGGCTGCCGCCGCCGTGGTTACCGGCGGGTTCAGATTTGGCATCACGATCGCCCGGGCGAACTGGCGGGCCGTAGCCAGGGCGACGGCCTGGAGCATGGAGCCATCGCGCAGATGCACATGCCAGTCATCGGGTTGACGCAGGCTCAGCTGCTGGCTTGGCATGGCATGGCGTGGGATCGGTTGAGTTGGAACTGGTAAGGATTCGTGTCTTCACGGCATTGTTGCCGCGGGCACACAGTCCTCTGTTTAGCGTTGTATTTAGCTCGCCGGCGGGCTTCCTTCCGAACTTTCCCAGCATGACCGTTGCCCCCAAACCCACGATCGGAGAATTGGAAGCTGGTTACTCCGGCTGCTGCAAGGCCCTGCGGCTACTTATCCGGGAAGGGCGCAGCTTGGAGGCGATCAAGCGCACCGTGGCCTGGGACCGACTCAGCCTGCTCCACTCCTGTCTACCCACCCGCTACAAGGCACCCGACTATCTCTACGCCCTGCTCAAACGGGAGGTGACCGAAGCGGTGTGAATCCTTAGCGGTGTGAACCCTTCGGGCTTGTCGATTTGACGCTTCCCGTCTAGAGCGGGAGGAATGGCATCCAGCCGCTGCCCCACCAGCGGCCCTTTTTATGGCCCACCACCAAATTTTGATTGTCGGCGGCGGCGCCGCCGGCATCACCGCCGCCGCCCAGCTGAAACGGGCCCGTCCGGCCCTTGCGGTCACGATTCTCGAGCCCTCCAGCTATCACTACTACCAACCGGGCTGGACCCTGGTGGGTGCAGGTGTGTTCGGCCTTGAGGAGACTCGCCGCGCTGAGGCCGATCTCATCCCAGCGGGGGTGACTTGGATCCGCGATGCGGTGGCTGGTTTCGATCCGGATCGCAACCTGGTGAGCACGGCCAGCGGCCAGAGCCTCAGCTACGACGTGCTGGTGGTGGCCACCGGCCTGCAGCTCTGCTGGGAGAAGATCAAGGGACTGCCCGAGGCCCTCGGCCAGGGCGGGGTGTGCAGCAACTACAGCCAGCACCACGCCGCCTACACCTGGGACACGCTCCAGGCCTTCAAGGGCGGCCAGGGGGCGGCCGGCAACGCCGTGTTTACTTGTGCGCCGATGCCGATCAAGTGTCCGGGGGCGCCCCAGAAGATCGCCTATCTGGCTGCCGATGTTGTTGCCAAGAAGCGACTGGCGGCAAAGGTGATCTATGCCACCGCCACCCCTGGCATCTTCGGGGTGCCCGTATATGCCGCACCGCTGCGGGAGGTGGTGAAGCGCAAGGGTATTGATGCCCGTTACAACCACGTGCTTACGGAGGTGCGTCCCCAGAGCCGGGAGGCGGTGTTCAAGGTGAGTGATGGCGAAACCAGCCGCGAAGAAGTGATCGGTTACGGGATGCTGCACGTGACGCCGCCGATGGCTGCCCCCCAGGTGGTGGCAGATAGCCCGCTGGCAGCGGCGAGCGGCTTCGTAGAGGTCGACAAGTTCAGCCTGCAGCACACCCGCTACGCCAACGTGTTTTCGCTCGGCGATGTAAGTGGCATGCCGAACTCCAAGACGGCCGCGGCGGTGCGCGGCCAGGCGCCGGTGCTGGTGGCCAACCTGCTGGCCCTGCTCGATGGCCAGCCCTTAGCGGCGGCCTACGACGGTTACAGCTGCTGCCCCCTGATCACCGGCTACGGCAAGGCGATCATGGCTGAGTTCAACTATGAGCAGCAGCCGGTCCCCTCCTTCCCGCTCGACCCCACTAAGGAGCGCTGGAGCATGTGGTGGATCAAACGCAAGCTGTTGCCTGGGCTTTATTGGAATCGCATGCTCACCGGTGCCCAGCACGAGCGGCGTTTTATCCCCGGGCTGAAGGGCTAGCCGTGTAGGCGCCGCCCTTCACGCAACATCTCTGAGGGGCGAATGCCATAGGTGTTGTGGAAGTCGCGGCTGAAGGCGGAGAGGTTGCTAAAGCCCAGTTTTGAGGAGATGCCGGCAACGCTGTCGCTCGGCGAGGGGTTGAGCAGGTGCTGCCGGGCCAGGGCAAGGCGCTGGCGGCGGACCCATTGGATTGGTCCGCAACCGAAGCGTTGGCTGAAGGCGAGCTGCAGGTTGCGCCTCGAATAGCCGCTGCGCTGCTCCAGCTGCGTGAGGTTGATTGGTGATTGCAGATTGGCCCCAATCCACTCCAGCAATTCTTCGAAGATCAGCTCCCTGGAGAGCCCCTCGCCATGCCCGCTACCCCGCTGCTCGAGTTGGGGGCAGAGGGCTAGGGCCAGGATGCGATAAATGAGGTCGTCGAGCTGCAGCACCTCCAGATCGCCACGGGCTTGAAGCTCCGGCGCATCCAGCAGGGCAAAGGCCCGACGCAAGGTGAGCAGCAATTTGGCTTGCCGCTCCTCGGTCATTGAGAGCACCTGGGGACGCTGCAGATTGGGGGCAAAGCGTCGACCGGAGAGCCCCATGCCGCCGATGGCAGCGGCCGTGTCCTGCAATCGCTGTAGATCTACATGAAGCACCAGCCCGTTGTAGTGGCCAGTGGTGTAGTTGTAAGAGAAGCCCGGGTTGAAATAGAGGGGTGCTTCAGCGTGAATGTGGAAAGTGTTCCCATCCACTTGGTAGGAAGACTCCCCCTGATAGCAGATGTTGATTGCGCCTACGCCGGGGTTATCGCCGATGCAGCCATGGATAGGGCTTGTATATCCACAGGTGAGGGTGAGGTCTCCCGCTACGGCAGTGCTGGCCCGGTGCTGAAACGGGTTGAGCAAGGGGTTGCAAGGGGCAAAATCTTTTACAGGAAAGTGCTGGGCCAGCTTGCTCGCTAGGGCCTGGGGATCCAAATCCACCACCGCTTGCTGGTCGTGGAACACCAGGGGAAACTGGGAGACAGGATCCAAGCCAGACCAAAATCGATACTTACACCCTAAGGAAAGCAAGCTGCAGCGCCAGTACCTGGGGAGCAGTATTAATGCTTAGTGATCAGCCTTGCTTCGGGAGATCGAGCAGGGTGTCTTTGCTGTCCTTGAGATCCTTCCAGATGCGGCGGATTTCGGCGTAGGCCTGCTCCTGACTCATCTTGCCATTGCTTTGCAAGCCCACCACAAGTCCGACCCTCTCGGCAAATGATTCGAGGTTCTGGTGGAACATCAAACGCTGAGGAGTCCAATCGGAGCCCCGGTAGGTGGAATGGGGCTCCATGGGGGAGCTCAGGCCATTGGCTATAGCTTGCGGATCGGATGGGGTGGGCCGGGGCCCTGCACTGGACACTTTAAAATCTTGAACTCCGGTTAATTTACAAGGGGTTGGATTAAGGAGTGTTGAAGGGCGCTTCGGTGTCGTCAGGAGCACATGCGGCATCAGGTCCGCGGCCGCAACATGCCAAATCATCCGATCTGCGCTCTCATGGATCAGTCCACGGGTGGTTGGTGGCCTCAAGTGGTGATGTGTCTGCTGATCCAGGCCAGCATCGTTGCCGGTGGCCAACTCTTGATCCGCTGGCAGGCTCCTGAACTGACCCCAACGTGCTGCGCCCCACCCCTGGTGCTCTGAATTCCCACCTCCTGGAGGAGCGGCCGGCCAATTTGCCAGTCCACCTCTACGTCTCTGGCGGGCGGCACCGCAGTTGCTTCAGTGCCGTGTTGTTTGAGCCAGACGGCCCCCGGCTGATATCCCTGCACAATCCTGCTGAACTTTTGCCTCTGCAGGCGCTCGGATATCCCATCTGGCTGAGGGTGATGGGCCTTGGGGATCCAGGGGCAGTCGAGGCCATGCTCGACATAGTCCAGGTGCCTCGCATGTTGCTGCCTCCCCTGCTGGAGGTGCCCCAGCGCTCGCGGGTTGACGGACTAGGGGAAGCCGTGATTGTGGTGCTGCATCGGCTCAGCTTTGCGCGTGATCCATTGCACCTACTCAGCTCCCAGGTGGGTCTGCTGCTGCTGCCCAACCTACTGGTCACCTTTGAGGAGGCGCCGGCGGGGGAGTCGTTTCCGGAGCTCACCGCTTGGCTGGAATCCAGGGTGGGTGCGGTGGAACATCGCGACCTAGATGACATTCTCCACTTCCTGGTGGATGAGTTGCTCGATGCCCTTTTCCCCATGCTTGAGCAGATCGCCAATCGCCTCGACGATCTGGAGGAAGCTGCCTTGCGGGACCCCAAGCCGAAGCTATTGGCCCGGGCTTTTGTGCATCGCAGCAACCTGCGCACGATTCGCAACCAGGTGTGGCCCCTGCGCCACCAGATCCGGGTGCTGCTGCGCCAAAGGCAGCAGCTACTAGGAGCCGATGCCCTGGTTGGCTTTCAGGAGATGGCAGATCTGGTGGAGTTGCTGTTTGAAAACTGTGAGTTGTTGCGCCACCAATGTGATGCCATCACCCAGGCCTATGCGGCCAGTGTGGGCAACAGGATGAACCAGGTGATGAAAACCCTTACCATCCTCACCAGCATCTTCGCGCCGCTCACCTTCATCGCCGGGATCTATGGCATGAACTTCGCCAACATGCCTGAGCTGCGTTGGCATCTTGGCTACTTCTACTGTCTGCTGTTGATGTCAATCGTGGCCGTGATCCAGACCTACTGGCTGTGGCGCCGTGGTTGGTTTGCGGATTGGACGGCACCGCGCTGAAGCCACAACCTGGCCTTAACCCCCATAAGCCCTCGGATCGCCCAGAGTTCTGTTGTGGTTGTGACCGTTATGCGCCCTACCTTGCGCCTTGCCTGGCTTGCCCCGATGGTGTCCCTCCTGCCGGTGGGCGCTCTTGCAGCACCGGAGCCGATCCGCATCGGCGGTTCGAGCACGGTGTTCCCGGTGATGAAGACGGCGATCGCTGCCTATCAGAAGGGCGGCGCCAATCGCCAGGTGCGCTTTGAGCTCAAGGAAACCGGCACCTCGGCGGGATTTCGGCAGTTCTGCAGCGGAAAGTTGCCCCTGGCCAACGCCTCGCGTCCGATCAATGCCAAGGAGCTCAAGGCCTGCGCGGCCAACGGGGTGACCTTCCTGGAGCTGCCGATCGGCTTTGATGCGATCACTGTGGTGGTGAACCCCGGCAACACCTGGGCTTCCAGCATCACCACCCGGGAGCTCGCGCGCATCTGGAGTGCGCGGGCGGCTGGATCGGTGAAAACCTGGAGTCAGGTCAACCTAGATTGGCCCAACCGGCCGATTCGACTGTGTGGCCCTGGCAAGGACTCTGGTACTTATGATTATTTCAATAAGGCCATAAATGGCGATGAAGATAATTCAAGGTCGGATTATTTTTCCAGTGAAAACGATAATGAACTAGTTGCTTGCGTAGCTAAGAATCCAGATGCTTTGGGCTATTTTGGATTTGCTTACTACCAGGCCAATGCCAAGCGTTTGAAAGCCCTCAGTATTGTTGGACCAAAGGGTTCTGTGCTTCCTTCGCTGGCAACGGTTCAAAAGGAAGCCTATGTCCCTCTGTCCAGACCCCTGTTTATTTACGTTAACGACAAGGCCTTGCGGCAACGCCCGGAGCTGCAGAAATTTGTGAACTACACTATCAAAAATGGTCTCACTCTGGTGAAGCAGGCTGGGTCTGTGCCCATCCCCTCCAGTACCTATAGGTTGGTGGAAAGTAAGTTGCATCAAAAAGTGAGCGGCACGGCTTTCGGTGGCGATATCCCCGTAGGACTCACCACCAGCCAGGCGCTGCAGCGCAGTCTCGACAGCATCAAGAAACCGGAATTCCGCTGAGCTCGGCATGGTGTTCCAGGCAACCTCCCACCCCCTCAGCAATGGCCGGTTTGCCCGGGATCTGCTGCAGGGGCAGGTTGCCAAGCTGGTGCAGTTGCAGACCCCTGTTTCCGAGGGCAAGGGTGCCGAACCGTTGCATCAGATGCGGGTCACCATGCGGAGGCTGCGCACCACCGTGCTCCAGTTCGAGCCAGCCCTGCAGCTGCCCTCGGCCATCAATGACCAGCGCCTGGCTAAATGGGTGCGGCGACTGGGTCTGGCCCGGGATCTCGATGTGCTGCGGGAGCGCCTGGAAGAGGGCTTCCTGCCCCAGCTGCCGGAGGCCGAGGTGAAGGCCCTCCGGCCCGTGCTCAAGCAACTGCGCCGGGAGCGGCAGTTGGCCTACGGCCATGTGGTGGAGGTGCTGCAGAGCCGCTCCTATTTGGAGGGATTGGCCCAGTTGCAGCTCTGGTTGAAGCAGCCGCAATACACGTTGTTGGGGGATCAGCCGGTCCGGGAGTGGCTGATCGAATGGCAGGGGCCCTGCCTGGCCAGCGTGTTTCTCCATCCGGGCTGGCAGGTCAGTAGCCCTGAGGGCGAGGTGGAGGTGCTGCACGAGCTGCGGCGGCAGATCAAGCAGGCTCGCTATCGCCTGGAAAATCTCTCCGCGCTGGAGGGCGTTCAAACTGCCGTCTGCATCGACCGCCTTAAGCAGGGGCAAGAGCTGCTCGGTGAATTCAACGATCTGCAGGTGCTGCAGTGCGCCATCAACGATCAGGTACCAGGTCGGTTGGAGGAGGTGCTGCCCCAGCTGGAGTGGCTGCTGGTGCAGCATCAACGCCATTGCTGGGAGCAGTGGCGCGAGCTGGTCTGCGATGTACTGCCGAGCAGGCGGCGGCAATCTCTCTGGCGGGCGTTGCTGCCGCGACCGCGGCTGTGGCGCCCTTGGTGTTTACTGAAGGACAGGTTAAAGCGGGCTGTCGCCGCTTCGTCTAGGGGTTGAAGACCTGGCACTGACTAGCCACAGCACCTGAGCATCAGACTTGCCGCATGTGCTGTGTCCTGGAACACCCAATGCATGTAGTCCGCTTGCTCGTAGTTGCCAAGCGCGCTCGATAAGTTGCCTCCGACTTCCTCTGTGAAGTCACCCCTATCGGTGTGAGGACCCGATGAATCTTTCCAAAAAATTGCTGCTGGCTCTTGCCGGCGCCAGCATTTCAGCACCCCTAGCCGCTTCTGCCCAAGAAGTAGCCTCGTTGAACGGCTCGGCCGCCATCAACGACTACATGCAGCAGCAAGACGTTGATCGCTTCCGCGCCTGGGAATCGAAAAACCAGGTGACCAGCGTCAATCAATTCTCTGATGTGCAGCCCACCGACTGGGCCTATCAGGCACTGAGCAATTTGGTGGAGAAGTACGGCTGTGTGGCCGGCTATCCCAACGGCAAGTTTAAGGGCGGTAACGCCATGACCCGCTATGAAGCGGCCGCCTTGCTGAACGCTTGCCTCGACCGCATCTCCGAGGTGACCGACGAGCTGCAAAAGCTGCTCAACGAGTTTGACTCCGAGCTCACCGTGCTCACCTCCCGGGTGGACGGCCTCGAGTCGAAGGTTGGCCAGCTCCAGGCCCAGCAGTTCTCCACTACCACCAAGCTGCGTGGTGAGGTGAGCTTCGTGATCGCGGGCGCCCCGAACTTCAACTCCAACGCTGGTGCGACCGCTGCGGTTCGTAATAGTGGTACCAGACTAACTGGCACGGGCGCGAACCAGCGCATTGAGTCCTGCACTCCAGGTGATCGTAATTGTATTGGTGGAATTGCGGCAACACGCGGATCAAAGCCCAATGCCACAACATTCAATTACGACGCTCGTCTAGCGTTTGATACCAGTTTCAGCGGCAAGGATCTGCTGCGCACCCGCCTGAGAAGCGGTAACTTCAGCAGCCTGCCCTTCGGTAGCGGCAGTCAGGTATTCAAGCTTGATAAGGCTGAGCAATCTCAGGGAACAGGTACCAGCAGCAACGTCTGGATCGATCGCCTCTTCTACACCTTCCCTGTGGGCGATGAGATCAAGCTTACCGCCGGTGCTCTGGTGCGTAACACTGAGATCCTTACCTTCATCCCCAGCGCCTACAAGGCCGACATTCTCGACTTCTTTAATCTGGCTGGTGTCTCCGGTACCTATAACAAGGCAACCGGTGCTGGCTTCGGCTTCAACTGGAAGCAGAAAGTAGCCAAGGGCAAGCCCTTCCTCGTCTTTGACGCAAACTACGTTGCTCAAAGCAGCTTCGACAATTCCACTATTGGCGCCTTCGATTCCGATAGCGGTATCAACTTCTTAACCCAGTTTGGTGTGCGCGGCCCCAACTACGGTGCTGCGATTGCCTATCGTTATGGTTCGGCTAACTCCGCTCTGAGGGATGCCAACCTGGCCAATTCCGTCGTAGTCAGCGGCAAGAGTCTTAATGGTGTCTCCATTGCTGGCTTCTGGGAGCCCCTAGATTCCGGCTGGGTTCCTTCGATCAGCGCTGGCTACGGTTATTACGATGGTGGTACCGGAATCGCCAGTGCAACCTCGACTACAACAATCACCACCCAATCCTGGATGGTTGGTTTGCAGTGGAAGGATGTGTTCCTGAAGGGCAACAACGCGGGCTTTGCCTTCGGCCAAGCACCCTTCTCGACCGACACGAACGTGGCAAGCTCCCAGTCCATGATGTACGAGTTTTTCTACAAGTATCAAGTCTCCGACAATATTTCCGTTACTCCAGCTATTTTCTGGGTTAACGATTATCAGCGCAACGCAGGCTCTTACACCTGGGGTGGCGTGATTCAAACCACGTTCCGCTTCTGATCCCTGGTTAGCTTCTTAGCTCCTCACGCAGTCCTCTGCTGCCTATCTCACACTTCCCAAGCCTCCCCATTTCGGGGAGGCTTTTTTGTAGTTGGCGTTTGCCTATTCAGGGCGATCATCACCCATTGCTTTGCCGCCCCTTAATGGCCTCATAACGTTAGCCAGGGAGGTGGGTTGCTAATATTTTTTCGGAACTGTCTTCTACTTAATGACTTTCCTGAAGCGATCTTTTACTACTCTGGTCTTTGCTGGGCTCATCGGCGGAGCGGCTTCCCAGGCTGCCGTGCGCTTGGCTGGTGCCGGTGCCACGTTCCCTGATGCGATTTATTCCCGCTGGTTTTCCATGCTGGCCAAATCGGGTGGCCCCAAGGTGAATTATCAGGCCATTGGCTCTGGTGGTGGCCGCAAGGCATTCATCAACGAAACCGTTGCTTTCGGTGCCAGCGATGACCCGATCAGCGAAAAGGATATCAAGAGCGTGTCACGCGGCGTGGTTCAGATCCCCACCGTGGGCGGCTCAATTGCTGTGGCCTACAACAAGTCTGGCTGCTCCCTGAAGCTCACCCAGAAGCAGGTTGTTTCGATCTTCATGGGGTCGATCAACAACTGGAAGCAGCTCGGATGCGCTGATGGCAAGATCACCGTGGTGCACCGTTCCGACGGCTCTGGCACCACCGCGGCTTTCACCGAATCCCTGCAGTCGTTCTCGAAAGAATGGACTATCGGTAACGGCAAGTCCGTGAACTGGAAAGTGGGTGTGGGTGGCAAGGGTAACGACGGTGTTGCCGGTACGATGAATACCACGGAGGGCTCCATTGGATACTTGAACCAGGCCTTCGTGAAGGGCAAACTGAAGGCCGCTGCCGTACAGAACAAGGCGGGTGAATTCACTCTTCCCACTGCTGCCGCCGGTGCCAAGGCTCTGGCTGACATCAAGCTTGATAAGAACTTGGCTGGTGGCAATCCCAACCCATCCGCCAAGGGTGCTTATCCGATCGCCACGCTTACCTATCTCCTCTTCTACGCCAAGGGGAATGGGGCCAAGGCAGAGTCCCTGCGTGAAATGGCGACCTTCATCCTGAGTGACAAGGCCCAGGCCATTGCCGACGACCTCGGCTACGTGCCCCTCCGCGACTCGATTCAGGCTTCAGCTCAGAAGGCTGTAGCACGGATTAAGGAGTGATCGTCCGGATCTTGTGATCCATTTAGCAAGGGGGCTCAATGAGCCCCCTTTTTTGATGGGCTGCGATCGGCGTGGAAGCGCCATTTTGGCCAGATTAATTCCCCGTCAGCGCAGGAGCCAAAAGTTCTGCCAACGGGATTTTGATTTCCCTGTCACTTGACTGGCTATTGCTTAAAACCAGCCTAAGTATCAATTGCAATCGATGCATTCTCTGTTGGTCAAATTATGCCTTGGCAATGTTTCGTGGGCCAACTCCCGCTTCACTGCTGGCCTTGCCGCAATGTAACCAATAAGGGATAATGAGTCTAAATTGCTGCTACATATGCTCTGGTTGTCTTCTGCTGTCGGGCAGGTAGTGCTGCATTTATTCCTCTGAGCATAAGAGCTGCATCCTTGTCTCCAAATTGTTAACACTGGTTGGATATTTGTGCGCAAAAAGGTGCGTGGCCAATCCGCTGGCTTTTGGCGAAAAATCATTAACTCAGCTCGGTAGTCTTCAGAATTAGCTGGTTTCTATAAGCTGCCGAGGCGGCGTTGGCAGGCGAGTGCTCACTAAGGCAGCTAGAGCAACCATTATGGCCGAGCTCCACAGGCAAGTCTGAAGCCCTCCCAGCATAAATAGGGTTCCGGAGAGCACGGTGCCGAGTAGGCGGCCTGCTGCGTTTGCCATGTAATAGAAGCCCACATTTAGGCTCACAGATTCAGTGTCGGTGTATGCCAGCACCATGTAGCTGTGAATTGATGAATTCATCGCAAACACCACGCCAAATACGGCCAATCCCGCCACTACTGCTACCCCAGGCTGGCCAACCTCTCGCCACAACGCAATTGCAATCAGGGCTGGAATAGCGGTGAGGACCGCACTCCAAAACTGCACTGCTGCTACTCCTGGAGGTGCGCTCTGGCCCCAGGCCCTGCGCAGGGCCGGTGCCGACCCCTGCACTATTCCGTAGCAGATCACCCACAGGCCCATGAATCCGCCTACTTCCCAGGAGCGCCACCCCAGGGCGCTCTGTAGAAATACGGGTAGGGCCACCACAAACCATACGTCGCGAGCACCAAATAGGAAGAAGCGTGCCAGCGACAAAACGTTGATGCCGCGGCTCTTGGAAAACAGCGCTGTGAAGCCAGGCTTCTGTTTCATCTTGCCTATTTCTGCAGGCAGCACCAGGGTCACTAGGAAAGCCAAAAACAATCCGGCCGCCATTGCTGCCACCGCGAGATTGAAGCCGATTGTGGTGAGCAACACTCCGCCAAGAAAGAAGCCCACACCCTTGAGGGCATTTTTGGAGCCGGTGAGAATCGCTACCCACTTAAAAAGTTGACCCTCTCCCTTGCTGTGGTCTTCCGGAGTTTCAGGCACCACGGTTTTAATGGCGCTCTTGGCACTCATTTTGTTGAGATCTTTGGCTATGCCGCTGATCGCCTGGGCCACCATCACATAGGCCACGCTCCACCATTTGGGCCAGTCTTCAGCCACTGGGATCAGCATCAGCAGTGCCGCCACCTGCATTAAGGTGCCGCACCAGAGAGTTAGCCGCAGACCAAAGCGAGCTCCCAGCCAGCCGCCATAGAGGTTGGTGATGATGCCAAAAAACTCATAAAAAAGAAACAGAAAGGCGATCTCAAGGGTGCTGTAGCCAAGTTCGTGGAAGTGGAACACCACGAGCATGCGCAGGGCGCCATCGGTGAGGGTGAAGGCCCAGTAATTGGCCGTCACGATCATGTATTGCTGCAGGGCTGAAAGGGCGCGGCTCATGGCTCTGGCTCAGCGCTCGTCGATCAGGGCCACATGGCTCACCAGATCGGCCATGCGAGAGCTGTATCCCCACTCATTGTCATACCAGGCGTATACCTTGAGCTGGGTGCCATTAACGACCATGGTCGAGGCGGCATCGACGATGGCGCTGCGATCGTCATTTACATAATCAACTGAAACCAGCGGCCTGGTTTCGTAGCCAAGAATGCCGCGCAGTGTTCCGTTGGCAGCGACTTCAAAGGCGCTGTTTACCTCCTCCACTGTCACCTCGCGCCTTAGTTCAAATACCGCATCTGTGAGCGAGGCGTTCAGCAGCGGCACCCGCACGGCATGGCCGTTGAGTTTTCCTTGCAGCTCTGGAAAGATCAATCCAATCGCCTTGGCTGATCCTGTTGTGGTGGGGATCAGGCTCTGCATGCAAGAGCGGGCCCGGCGCAGGTCACTTTTAAAGCCATCCACCACTACCTGGGTGGCGGTGACGTCGTGGAGGGTGGTGATCGAGCCGTGCTTGATGCCAAAGCTCTCGTGAACCACCTTCACGACCGGTGCCAGGCAGTTGGTGGTGCAGGAGGCCGCTGTGAGCAAACGGTGCTGCTCCGGGTCGTAGAGCTGGTGATTGATGCCGAATACAACGTTGAGGGCCTCGGCCCCGGCGATCTCACCCTTCACTGGGCAGGCCACCACCACTCGCTTGAGGCCCACCTGGTCGAAGTAGGGCTGGAGTGTTTCCGGTGTTTTGAACTTGCCGCTGCACTCCAGCACCATCTCCACGCCAGCTTCCTTCCAGGGCACGGCTGTGGGATCGCTCTGGCGGCTGTAGCTCACCGCCTGGCTACCCACAAAGAAGCCGCGCGTATTTCCTTGCACCGCCTGTTGCCAGCGGCCATGAACGGAGTCGAAGGCGAGCAGGTGGGCGGCGGTTTGAGCATCACCGCCGCAATCGTTGACGTGGACAAGCTCAATGCCGGGACGGCCCCACAGGGCCCTAAACACCAGGCGGCCGATGCGGCCAAAGCCGTTGATGCCGATTTTCATGGCGCAGAGCCGACAATGGCGGTATGGATCGTCAGACCTTAAATCAACATCAGTTGATTGATCAACTAAAATTGGTACATGAGTGTTCTAGGTCACCCTGTGGCGCTTGATCCCACCAAGGCTCGGGCCCTGCTTAAGGCCATGGCAGATCCCCTCAGGCTCCAGGTGCTTGAAGCCTTGGGGGTTGGTGAGCGCTGTGTTTGTGAGCTCATCAGTGAGCTGGGCCTGGCCCAATCCAAGCTCTCTTTCCATCTCAAGGTGTTGCGAGAGGCTGGTTTGATTGAGGCCCGAGATGAGGGCCGCTGGGTGTACTACAGCCTGCGCACCGATGCGATTGAGCAGTTGCGCGGCTGGCTAGGGGATTTGGCTGCCAAATGCTCAACTCCTGCCCCCTCTTGCCGATGACCTCCCCTGCTCAAGAGCCCGTTTTGGCTCGACTTTCTTTACTTGATCGGCTTTTGCCGTTGTGGATCCTTTTGGCAATGGCGAGCGGTCTGTTGCTTGGTCGCCTGTTGCCTGGTCTTCAGTTGCTACTTGGCACCGTGCAGGTAGGCCACACCTCCCTGCCGATTGCGCTGGGGCTATTGATGATGCTGTATCCGGTGCTGGCTAAGGTTCGCTACGGGGAGCTCGCGCGGGTGGCCAGCGACCGCAAGCTGCTGGGACTTGCGCTTGGCTTGGTTTGGGGTTTGGGACCCTTGCTGATGTTCTGCCTGGCTTGGTTGTTTTTACCTGATCAGCCCGAATTTCGCACCGGTTTGATCCTGATCGGCATTGCCCCGTGCATTGCGATGGTGTTGATCTGGATTGATCTGGCTGGGGGCGATCGGGAAGCGGCTGCTTTGCTTGTGGCCATTAATTCCGTTATTCAGGTGCTCGCTTACGCCCTGCTTGGCAGCTTTTATCTTCAGATCCTGCCTGGCTGGCTTGGTCTTAATAGTGAGGCGGTGAATTTTTCGCTTTGGGAGATCGCCAAGGCGGTGATGATTTTTTTGGGAGTTCCTTTGCTTGCGGGCTTTCTCACCCGACGCATTGGCGTGCGAACTAAGGGTGTGCGCTGGTATGAAAAAACCTTTTTGCCACGGCTCGCTCCCTGGGCCCTTTATGGCCTGCTGTTCACGATTGTGGTGATGTTCGCCTTGCAGGGTCAGGCAATTACATCTGATCCGGTTCAAGTGTTGTGGATAGCCATTCCACTGTTCATTTATTTCGTTCTGATGTGGAGCCTGGCCCTTGTTATTGGCCGCTCTAGTGGTCTCGACTATCGCCGCACCTCGTCGCTCGCTTTCACTGCCGCTGGCAACAACTTTGAGCTGGCAATTGCCGTCAGTATCAGTGTTTGGGGTGTCACTTCCCAGCAGGCTCTGGCCGGGGTCGTTGGCCCCCTGATCGAGGTACCCGTTTTGGTGGGCCTGGTTTATGTCTCGCGGGCTTTGAGGCGATGGTTCCCTGTGGTTTATGAGAATTGAGCGCTTTCCCCTCCCAGGATCTTCACCGCACTGCTTCGGCTTTTGTGGCAACCACAAGCAACGGTCCTGGCGGGGCAACGGTCCCGGCAGGGGAACGCTCACGGCGGGGCGGCTGGCGCGCCAGACTGTTAAGTAACGAACCATTACAGTGATGCCCAAGCCTCTTTGGCTGGTGCGTCCCCGCCCAGACGGGGGCTGCGATTACGTGAGTTTCCTGCCCGCCCAGGGACCTATTGGTGCGACCACGGTTGAGATGCGGGAAGGTAGCCACTTGCCACCCCAGCTTCCCCTGCTCAAACACCGCAAGCGACTCGGGGCTGAGGAAGCCGAGAGCTGCAGCCGCCGACTGCAACTCGAGTCTGGATTTCTCTCCTGTGAGCCCCTGTTTTAGTCATGCCTCGATACCCTGATTCCAGGGATCGATTTGTGATCCCCCCTGTGCCGTTCCGCGGCTTGTCATGACCCAACGCTCCGACCAGCCATCACCTGCTGCCGACCCGTCTGGCCCTTACGAGCTGCTGGGTGTGCCTGCTGATGCTGGCTTCGACGAGGTGCAGGCGGCCAAATTGGCCCGGCTCGACGAGGTGGGTGACGACACCATGGCGCGCTCGCGGATCGAGGCTGCCTACGACGCTGTCTTAATGGAGCGCCTCAAAGAGCGTCAGCAGGGTCGCGTGAGTAGCGCGGCTAAGTCCGCCTCCCAGCGGGAGCAACTGGCGCCGCCGCCCCCCAAGCTGGCAGTACCTGCCCTGCCTCAGCTTCAGTTGCCCAGGGTTTCCGCTCCCCAGCTCAGGCTTCCTGGCTTGGCTCTAGCCACTGGTCGGGAGCTCTGGTTTCCCCTGGCCACATCTGGGGCTCTACTGCTCCTACTGCTGCTCGCTCCAGGCTTCCCTCCGGATCTGGTGCTTGCCTTTGCTACTGCAATGGCAGTTATCAACCTGCAGTGGCGTAACCGCCGCTTCCTGGCTGCGGTGGGCTGGGGCTTCGCCCTTCTCTGCGCCGGGTTGCTGGTGGGCGCGATTTTGGCCGGTGCTCTCTCCAGCACCTTGCCGCTTGGGTTGCCATTGAACCTGACCCAAGTGCAAAGCCTGCCGGCTCTGCTGCTGTTGTTGCTTGGTGCCCTGCTGATTGGTTGATTTGGTTAATGACTTAACCAGCTAATTGTTTGATTATTGGAACAGCCCAGGCATTGCTGTCTACATGCCAGGAGCGAACTCTGCGATTAGTTCGATAAGTTCTCCTGACCCAACCGTGTAGATCTCATTACAGAAGTGGCAGGTAAGTTCGGCATGGCCGTCTTCCACTAAAATTGAGTTGAGTTCGGCGTGGCCAAGCAGTTTCAGGGCGCTGACGCTGCGCTCCCGGCTGCAGGGGCAGTGGAACCGCACCGGCGTACAGGCCTCAGCATCTTCCAGGGGCTGGGGATCGAGGTCTGGGAAAATATCTTCGAGCAGGTTGTGTAGCTGGCCTTCGCACTCGGCTAGTCGTTGGCTGAAGTGCTTTACCTCGCGGCAGCGCTCCTCGAGAAGGGCCACTAGCGCTGGTTCGCGGGCGGCCTTTGGCATCACCTGCACCAGCACGCCGCCACTGCAAACCACACCACTCTTGTCGAGCTGCTCGCCCACGAATACCGCTGAAGGGGTCTGCTCGGAGTGCAGCAGATAGGAAGCCAGGTCTTCGCCGATGCCGCCGCTCACCAGCTCCACCGTTGAGCTGAAGGGCTCGCCTTCACCCAGATCTCGCACCACGTGCAGATAGCCGGTGCCGCAGGCGGTTTTGAAGTCAAAGTGGGCCAGGCCTTCTGGATCTTTCAGCAGCTCGAGCTCCAAGCCCGGGTAGCCCACATGGCCGCGCACAGTGCCGTTGCGGCCCGCATCCACCATCAGGCCCTTCAAGGGGCCATCGGAGGCAATCCGCAGGTTGACGCGGCCATGGGCCACCTTCATCGAGCTGGCCAGCAGCAGCCCAGCCGTCATGGCCCGGCCCAGCAGGGCACTGGCGAGAAAAGAGAGCTGGTGGCGCTCCCTGGCGGTGCGGCTGGCCTGGGTGGTGCTGACCGCCACCATGCGGATGCCGCCGCCGGCGGCCGTGGCCCGGAGAAGTTGGTCGCTCAAGGCTGGTTTTCCTGGGGTGTGGCCATCGTTGGGGCCATCGTAGGCAGCGCGCCGAAAGGTTCCAGCTGGCCCCGCTCCAGTCGCCAGCCGCCATCGATCACGCCGCGAAATAGCTCCGGCTCGTGGGTGACCACCAGCACGGCCCGTTCCTGGGACAGGGCCGCCAACAGCTCCAGGATTTCGCCACGAACAGCCCAGTCGAGGCCTGCGGTGGGTTCATCCAGCAGCAGCACCCGGGGGTTGCGCAGCAGCTGCACTGCCAGGGCCAGGCGCCTTTGCTGGCCGCCGCTGAGCTGCTCCGGCGCCTGCTGCAATGACAACCCTTCCATACCCACCAGCTGCAGGGCTGCCTGGGCCTCTTCTGCTGTGAGCCGGCGGTGACCGAGCTTCAGCTCCTGCCCCACGCTGAGGCCGAGGAAATGGCGCTCCGGAAACTGAAACACCAGGCCGCATAGCCAGCGCAGCTGGCGACCATTGAGCCGCTCGCCTTCCCACAGCACCTGGCCGCTAGAGGGCTCGGCCAAGCCGCTTATCACCTCCAGCAGGGTGGTTTTGCCACTGCCACTGCGGCCGGCTACCAGGGAAGCGCGGCCCACGGCCAGGGTGAGGCTGACGCCGCAGAGCACCGGTGCCACCGCCGTGGCCGGTTGGTAGCTGACGTTGCGGAGCTCAAGCATCCCCCCAGCATGCCGGCGGGCGTGTTTGATTGAGCCAGTTCTCTGTTGCAGCCAATCCGCCATGGAGGTGCGTTTCCGCGAATTCAATCCCTTCAACTGCTGGATCTGGATGCGTTTCCCCCACCCGGTGGGTTCGGGTGAGCGCGGTTACTTGGAAACCGCCTTCGATAGTTGGTTTTACCTGGGCAAGTTGGGGGGCTTCAACGCCGAAAACCTCCAGGCCCACGAGGAGGGCGCGGAGCTGGGCTGGATGGCCTACAGCCACGAAGCTGCTGCCGGCGCCCTGCCAGCCCTGATGCACAACATGGGCCCTATGGAATATCAGGAGGAGTGGGCGCGCTGCTGGGTGGATCTCGGCACAAGTGATGCCTTCGCCCTCGATGTGTTGATCAATGCCCTGGGCCAGCTCAACAACGACGTGCTCGAAATTGAGGAGTTGCTGATTGGTGGCCTCAACGACGACTGGCCGATCGAGGAGCAACCCGATGCCCTGTTCCCTGGCCTCGATGAGCTTGAGGACGAAGACAACGATGAAGATGACAACGACGAAGATGACGAAGATGACGAAGACGATGGTGAAGTTGGCGAAGATTACGAAGACCCCCAGTCCCGCGACTAGGAAGCAGCGTGACTCGGGATCTACGCCGTCTGCTAATCACCCCCGGTCGCTTGCCCGCCGGCCCCTCTGCTGGCGCTGAGCTGGAGCTGGATCGCCAGGAGCTCCACTACCTCAACCGGGTGCTGCGCTTGCGCCCCGGTGATCGCTTTGCGGTGGTGGATGGGGCAGGCAGTCTCTGGACTGCCCTGCTGGGTCCTGCCGATCAGGCTCTGCTGGAGCAGCCCCCCAGCTCCCCCCTGGCGTTTGAGCCTCCACCGGCGCCGCCACTGCAGCTGGCGGTGGCCCTGCCAAAGCGCGATGCCGACGTGTTGTTGCGCATGGCCTGTGAACTTGGTGTGGATCGGTTCACCTCTTTACAGGCCCAGCGCAGCGTTGCCGCCGACTCCCTGAAGCCGGAGCGAGCAGAGGCGATCCTGCGGGAGGCGGTGGAGCAGTGTGAGCGACTGTGGCAACCCCAGCTGGAAACGCTGCGGCCAGCTGCCGAGCTGCTGGGGGCCCCGCCGCCCGGTGGTTCAGGCCGGGGGCTGCTGTGCACCGCCAGACGGCCGGGCCTGGCCCTGCTAGCCCAGGCGCTGGAGCGCTTAGGAGACCCTCCTGGTGCCAGCAAGCCGCTCACTGTGGCGATTGGCCCCGAGGGGGGCTGGACTCCAGGGGAGGAAGCCTTGGCGCTGGCCCACGGATGGCAAGCCGTGAGTTTGGGCCCCACGATCTTGCGTTGCAGCACCGCTGCAGTGTCGGCAGCAGGGCTGCTAAGCCACTGGCGTGCCCAGCAGATTGGCGCGCCCAGCTGAGTTAGTTGCGGAACATGCCGGAGGCCATCGCCTTATAACCAGCCAGGTTTGCGCCGGCTAGGCGGCGGCGGCTGGGCAGAGCGTTGGCGGGGTTGAGGCAGTCGGGGGCGAAGGTGGCGTTGCTGGGTGGGGGCAGGGCCTCCTGGGCGGCCCGCAATTCGGCAGCGATCGCTTCAGCAGTGGTGGGTGCCGTGCCTGCTGGCGCTGGGCTCGCTGGCGTTGCTGCTGCAGCAGCAGCTGGAGTGGACGAGCCAATTCCTATTTGGAAAGTTGCCGCTTGGCTGGCTTCCGGTTCGCTGGGATCGGGCTTGGCCTCGGCGATCGCCACCTGCGCTGGTGTGGCCCCTTCGCTGCCCAGATCCAAGAAGAAGGAGGCCTTGCGGTTGAACACCATCACGGCAGCAGCGTCGTAATGGGGATTATCCGTTGCTGCGCTGCCCTGTGACGCTGCTGCCACGCTGTGCAACACACTTTGTTGGCGCCGCTGCTGCCCTGTGCTGATGTCTGCCCAGGCCCTTGTAGTGCCTGCCCTGCTCTCCCCTGCACTCGTCGCCCCCCAGACCTGGAGCCACTGGCTCCTGGCCCTGGCCCTCAATGCGGTGCTGATCTTCCTTGCCCAGCGCCTGCCCCTGCTCACCCGCGCTGGCTGGGTGCATGCCGGCATCCTCGGCAGCTTGCTGTGGGGTTGCCTCGGCCTGCGGGGCTGGCTGGCGGTGGTGATCTATCTGGCTCTGGGCTCCCTGGTGACGCGCCTGGGCTTTCGCACCAAGCAGGCGCGGGGATTGGCGGAGGCGCGGGGCGGGTTGCGAGGGCCGGAGAACGTTTGGGGTTCGGCCGCTACTGGTGCCCTACTGGCTGGCGCCGCCGCCCTGGCGCCGGCAGCGGCGCCGCTTCTGCTGGTTGGTTTTGCTGCCAGCTTCGCCGCCAAGTTGGCCGACACATTCGGCAGTGAAATCGGCAAGCGCTGGGGGCGCCACACGCTGCTGATCACCACCTTGCGTCCGGTGCCCCCCGGCACGGAAGGGGCGATCAGCTTGGAGGGCACCGCCGCCAGCCTGGCGGGCAGTGCGCTGATGGCGGCCCTGATGCTCGCCCTGGGGCTGCTGGCTGGCAGCGGCGCCTGGCTGCTTGTGACCCTGGTGGGACTGGGGGCCACCTTGATCGAAAGCCTGATCGGAGCCAGCTTCCAACAGCGTCTGGGCTGGCTCAGCAACGAGCTGGTGAACGGGCTTCAGACGGCGATCGCGGCGCTGCTTGCCATGGCGTTCTCCTGAAGCCAGGCCAGCAGGGCCTCGCCACGCTGCCGGGCTTGGCGGCTGCTGAGCTTGTGCTCATGGGCCAGCTCGCACCAGCCCAGACCCTCGATCCAGTGACCCAGCAGCAACCTCTGCTCGATGCCGCCCAGCCGGCTTAGCTGAGCCTGCAACCAATGGGCCTCTGAAATCCTCGCGCCAGCCGTCAGATCTTCGCTCGGATCGTTGCACATCGGATCGCTGCTCGGATCGTCGCCGGCGTTATTTGCGGCTGTTGAACCGGCTGCCAGCTGGTCGAGCAGGGTGCCCGCCTGCTCGCCTTCGCCGCTGAGCGGGGCATCGAGACTTCGCACCTGCAGTGCCCGCTGCACTGCGCTGGCCTCCTCAAGTTGGGCGGTATTGCAACCGAGCTCTAAGGCCAGATCTGCGGCGGCAAGCGGTGCAAGGCCCTGGCTGCGGCGCTGCTCCTGTAGCCGCCTGGCCCGTTGCTGTAGCTCCCGCAGCCGCCGGGGGGTGTGCAGCGGCTGGCCGTGGTCGCGGACGTCGTGAAGCATGGCGCCGCGGATGTAGGGCACCGCATAGCTGCTGAGATTGCAGGTTTGGCGCAGGTCGAAGGTCTCTACGGCCCGGATCAGCCCCAGGCAGCCTGCAGACACCAGCTCATCAAAAGGTTGACCCGTGCGCTGGCTTTGGCGCTGGGCCACCATGCGCACCAGGGCCAGGTTGTGCTCCACCAGGGCGTTGCGCCACCAGAGCTTGGTTGCGGCGTCAGGGCTGGCGGCCATGGCCTCAAGCCAGCTGCGGTTGCGGGTGTGCAGCTGGGAGGGGCCCAGCTCGGCCTGGGCTGGATCGGCTTGGCCGCTGCGGCGCTGGCGGGCAGATGTTTTCGAGTGGGCAGTAGCTGGGAAGGCAGATGCCATGGGGGGGAGGCGTCGGTGTTTTTACCTTCGCCGCGGTGCCCATCCGGCTGGCTCCCCCAGGGCGGTGAAGCGCTCTCACCCGAATGGGTGATAAGACACCGCCGCTCAGTAGCCCAAGGGGGTGGGCTCTTGGCGCAGCTGCAGATCGGCCCAGTCCAGAAGGGCCGGCCAGGAGCGAACCCGCTCAAATACCCGGCGATGCCCCTCACTGTTGAGGTGCAGGCCGTCGTTGCTAAGCCATAGGGGCCAGTCGGAATCGGCCAGCAGCCCCTCCAGCAGGGGCAGGAACGGCACATTCGCCTCCAGGCAGGCCTCTTCCAGCAGGGCCTCGTAGCGACGGATGTCTGCCAGGGAATACCAGAGCACCCCGGCATAGGGCATGGCGCTCTCCTCCACCGGGGTGAGGCCGATCACATGCACCGCAGCGATCTCCTTGGCCTTGTGCAGCAGCTGCTGCAAGCCAAACAAAAAGCCTTCGGCATCCAGTTGGGGTCGCCCATCAGGCCGTCCCACCCGGGCGGTGTCGTTGAGGCCTATACCGAGCAGGATCCCCTGGGGCAGCTGGCGTCGGAGCTCACCGCGGCAGCCAACCTCAGCGCTGAGGCGGGCTGCCAGTCGCTCCAGGCCATCGCCACGCACGCCGAGGTTGTAGAGCACCGGGCCGCCCGGCAGTTCCATCCAGTGGCGCCGCAGCCGCTCGCACCAGCCCCCCTCAAGGGGATCACCCCAGCCAAAAACGCCGCTATCGCCAAGTGCCACCAGCTTCCTGGGGATGGCCATCACCATGGGGGGTCTCCAGCAGCCACTGGCGTGCGCGGTCGCTGAGATCTTCCCCCAGCAAGGTCAGCAGCGCATAGGCCAGCACAAGGGCCAGCAGTTGGTCGCCGGCAAACGAACTCAGGGCTTCCAGCAGCTGGCTGCCCAGGCCCGTGGCCCCAACCAGCCCCACTACCACCGATTCGCGCAAAATCACATCAGCCCGGTAGGCGCCATAGGCCAAGTAGGGACGCGCCAGGCCGCTGAAGCGGCCGTAGAGCAGGGCCAGGCGCGGACCCACCCCTGAGGCCAGCAGGGCCTGCTCCTTGTTGCCGCCACTGCTTTCGGCGGCTTCTAGTAGCAGGCGTCCGAGAATGCCCAGGTTGTGGAAGCCCAGGGCAAGGGCACCTGTAAGCACCCCGGGCTGGAGCACAAACAGAAGCAATAGCGCCGTTAGCGGTGGTGGCCATAGCCGGCCCAGGGCCCAAAGCCCCCTCACTAGCGCGCCCGCCGCAGGCCAGGGCGTCGCAAGCAGCAGTAGCAGCGGCGCCAGCCCTACAGCTAGGGCCGCGGCTACCAAGGTGAGTACCAGGGTATTGCCTATCAGGCTCGGCCAGGGCAGGGCGGCCACGGCTCCCCAGTCGGACGCGCCCAGCGGTGGCAGGCCTTGCCACTGCAACAGGGTGGCGGGCTGCACCTCCAGGCGCCATGCCACCAGCACCAGCACGGGCAGCATGGCCATTGCCACAGCCACCATCTCCTGACCCTGGCTGCCCACCCCCTGCTGGCTCAGGCCCAGCCGTGCCGGCATGGCCCAGCGACGCCGCAGCCAGCCCATCAGGGCCTCAAGCAGCAGCATCACCGCCAGTAGTAGCCACAGGCCGCTCCAAAGCTCGTTGAAGGCCAGCGATTGCAGGGTGAGGCGCAGCTCGGTGCCCAGCCCACCCAGGCCAAATACCCCCAGCAGGGTGGCGCTGCGCAAGGCGCATTCGAGCCGGTAGCCGCTGTAGCTGATCACCTGGGGCAGCAGGGGCGGCCCCAGGGCCGTGAATAGGGCGGTGGGGGCTGGGCTGCCGCCGCAGCGCAGGGCCTCCAGGCTGGCGGTGGGCAGGGCATCCAGCAGGTCGCTGATCACCCGGGCTACCAAAGCTCCAAAGGGAATGGCGATTGCTACTACCGCCACCACTGGTTGCAGTCCGACCACCTGCAGCAACAGCAGCCCCCAGAGCAGTTCGTGAATCGAGCGCGGTATGGCCAGCAGGCGGCGTATCCAGCTGGCTGGAGCGGCGCTGCCATAGCAGGTGCGCCACACCACCCTTGAACTAGCGATTCCCAGCACGAAGCCCAGCACCAGGCTGCCGGCCCAGCCCAGTAGGGCCATGCCGGCTGTTACGGCTAGGCCGCCCAGCACCGATCCCAGCACTATGGGATCAAGGGAAGGCCGCAGGGCTGCGGCAGCAAATTGGCCCACCAGCTCCCAGCCACCGCCATGGCTGATTCCCGGCAGCAACGCCAGCAGCGGCAGCACAACTAGGGCGGGCAGCAACACCCACAACGGCGCCGCTGGTCTCATGCCCCTGGGGTCCCGGCGTAAAGCTCCGCGAGCTGGCCTGGGTCAAGGCTGGCCATGGGTTGGTCAAAGACAAGGCGCCCGGCCCGCAGCCCCAGCACTCGATCGAAACCAGCCAGCAAATCGGGACGGTGCAGGCTCAGCAGCAAGGCCCGAGGCGGGTTTGCGAGCTCCAGCAGCAGGGTTAACAGCTCGCCGGCCAGGCGGGGATCAAGGCTGGCTAAGGGTTCATCGGCTAGTAGCAGTTGGGGCTCCTGTCGCAGTAGTCGGGCTAGGGCCACCCGCTGGCGCTGGCCGCCGGAGAGGGCGGAGACGGGCTGGTTGAGCAGGGCTGGATCGAGATCAAGCCGCTGCAGCATCGTTGCGCAGGCCTTGGTCTCCAGGGGCATCAGCAGGTTGAGCAGGGCCCGCGGCCAGCCCCAGACCGCTAGCCGGGCGGCGTTGAGGTTTTGCTGCACGGTGAGCTCCTCGATCAGGCGCAGGTCTTGCCAGAGGGTGCCGATCCGGGCCTGCTGCCGTCGTCGGGCCCGTCCGCTGCGGGCCCGTGCCTCCCCCTGCCAAAACACCCTGCCCTGCTGCGGGGTCAGCAAGCCATTGGCCACGGCAAGCAGGGTGCTTTTGCCAGCTCCGCTGGGACCCAGCAGGGCGATCCGTTCACCGGCATCAACCTGCAGCGACACCCGATCAAGGCGAGGCTGGCTGCGGCCCTTGACGGTGATGTCTTGGAGGATCAGTAGGGACGTCACATGCGGGCCTGGTTCATCTGGTCGTCGGGCTTCTAGCCTTGAGCGCTCAGAATTTCTTGCAGTTTTACCTGCAGGTTGTCGCGAACTTCCGGATCTCCCACCAGTCGCAGGATTCCGTCCCGCGGCCACCAGTTGAGCTTCAGATTGCTGACGCCATCTTCAAAGACGGCCAGCTCAAAAGCTCCCTTGTGTTGCCATTGACACGGCACACCTAGTTGGGCAACCAGCTCCTTGAGCTCGTCCAGGGATCCCTTGAACTCCACGGCGAACTAGGCGGCATTGAGATCCAGATTAGGCCCCTACAAACCGAAAACCTTCTGATTTCAGTAGCAACGGGCACGTTTGCCGAGGGCTTGATCGCTTTTTATGTTGTGAATAAGGCAGGATTCGCTGATGTCAATTCAGGCAACCTGTTCAATCATTTTGATCCTTTTATAGTGTCAATATCCTCTCGCTCAGATGAATTCGTCGGTCTTTTTAGTCTGTTTGATCAAGACGGCGATGGGAAAATATCTGCGGATGAGGTGGAGCATGTTCTCGCCAGCATGGCTGGAGTGATTGCTATTGAAGATCGCCAAGCTCTGCGTGATCTGGTTGGCTGCCATGGGGAGGTGGAGTTGGCGGCTTTCAGTGGCTGGGCCCAAGGCCGGCCAGGTTTGGCTATCGCCTCCTGCCTGCGCGAGATCTTTGAATTAGTAGATAGTGATGGCAGCGGCAGCCTTAGTTTTCAGGAGCTGGAGGTGCTGCTTGCGGCCCTGGCGCCCTCCTGCGCCGATCTACCAGAGGCAGATCGGTTGCTGGCAGCCCTCGATCGAGATGGGGATAATTGCATCAGCGTTGAAGAATTTCTGCAGCTACTCGAAGCCGATGCGGTGATCGAGCTTTCGCTGGCAGATCTGAAGCGACTGAAAAAGACCCTGGCTCAGTATGTAAGCGCCTCCAGCCGCTCCAGGGTTGCCTTGGTGGAGGTCGATTGTGACCTTGGTGCTGGCACGCCGGGAGCTGGTTCTGGCATTGATTTGCTCAAGCAGGCCGCTGCCCGTCAGCAGGGGCTGCGCCAAATCAGCGATCGGTTGATTGAGGAAATCAAAGGTCAGACAAGGCCTGGAGCACGAGCCGCGGAGCTGGGCTCCGCCACCTCCACCCCCCACGCACGCCATATCGAGACGATTGCCGGAGTGATGCGGGAGGCGGCCGCCTTGGTGGCCTCCACCCTGGAGCGCGGATTGTTCCCAATCGTGATCGCTGGCGATCATTCCACGGCTGCCGCCACCATCGCCGGCATTCGCCAGGCCCATCCCGATCGGCGCCTGGGCGTGGTGTGGATCGATGCCCATGCCGATATCCATTCTCCCTACACCACGCCCTCCGGCAACATGCACGGCATGCCTTTGGCCATTGCCTCGGCTCACGACAACACCATTGAGGCCATCAACGAGCCCGATTCAACGACCAGGTTGCTTTGGCAAGAGCTCCAATATCTCAATGGCACAGGATCGCCGTCGATCCTGCTTGAAGATCTAATTTATGTGGCAGTACGTGATACGGAGCCTGCTGAAAATTTCACGCTTGAGCATTTCTCCATCCCGGTCATTACTACAGACGATGTTCGGCGATTGGGGCCAGAGCAGGCAGCTCAGCGCTGTCTAGATCATCTCAGCCAAGTCGAATTGATCTATGTGAGCTTCGATGTGGATTCCATGGACTCCACTATCTGCAAGGGCACCGGCACGCCCGTGCCTGGTGGTCTTTGGGCTGATGAGGCTCGCCAGCTCACCCGGTCCCTGCTGGCAGATCCCAGGGTTTGCTGCTGGGAAATCTGTGAAATCAACCCCCATCTAGATAGTCTTAATACCTTGGCTGAAGTGTCACTTAGCGTTTACCAGGATGTGTTAAAGGTGCTCGACGCCCGCCTCTAGGCCGTGGACAGGTCTGTGAAATCGGCTTTTGAGCTGCTTAGAGATTTGCTCGAGCCTGCTTTTGACCTCCCCTCCAGGCTTCAACAGCTGCTGCCCACCATGGGCACCCTGCATCAGCTGCATGGCCCTGTCGCGCGACTGAACCCCGGCCTGGTTTCGCTGCTGGCAGGTTTGCGAGGCTTTGCCCAGGTGATCTTCATCAACAATCCCCTCAGTGGGCTGGTGTTGTTGCTCGCCTTTCTGGTGCAGTCACCTTGGTTTGCCCTGTTGGCCCTGCTGGGTACCGCAGCTTCCCACTGCACAGCTCGGCTCCTCCGCTTGGCGGAGGGGTTGCGGAGCGAGGGTATCTACGGCTTCAACGGCGCCTTGGTGGGCTGCGCCGTCGCCAATTTTGCCCAGTTCGATCGCCCCCTCTCCAGCCTGATTTGGGCTGCTTTGGTGGTGCTTGGTGGTGCGCTGACCACCTTGCTGCTTGAGGGGCTGGGCAGGGGAATCAACCGTTCCATGGGGCTACCACCACTCACCCTGCCGTTCATTCTTGTTACATGGGGCTTACTGGGATTGGCTTCCCTTGCGCCTGGGGCGGCATTGGCGCTGGCCGAACCGGTCCCGATGCCCGAGCTGGCCAGCACCTCACAGGCCCTCGTCCATGGGCTGCTCCGATCCGCGGGTCAGGTTTTTCTCTGCTCCAACCCCTGGAGTGGCCTGCTGGTTTTCTTTGCCACAGCCCTCGCCAGCCCCCTGGCGGCGGGACTGGGTTTGCTTGGTGCCCTGGTTGGCATGGCAACCGCCCTTCTGCTCAATGCCCCTGTGGTGGCGATCGCCCAGGGCCTCTGGGGATACAACGGCTTGCTGGTGGCGATCGCCTTGGGGGGGATTTTTTACGCCCCCAGCTGGGCCAGCTTGGCGGTGGGTCTGGGAGGTGCGGCTTTGGCGAGCCTGTTCCAGTGCGGTTGGAGCTTGTCTCCAGCTCAGGGCTGGCCTTCGCTCACCTTGGCTTTTGTGCTTGCCACCTGGGTGATTCAGCTGCTGGTGCGTCGTGCCTTGCCGGCTCTGATTCCGGTTTCGCTGCACGCCATCTTGACCCCGGAGGAGCATCGCCAGCGCTTTGTGTTGGCCCGCACCCTGCTAGCCGATTTTCGTCAAAACCTGCACCTGGCAATCAGCGGCCAGCGCCGCGCTTTTTTGGCTGGACGGGTTCCGGCGCCAATGCGGCAACAAATGTCGGCCCTGTTTCAGCGACTCGATCAAGACGGCAATGGCGATATCAGTGCGGCGGAGCTCCTCGATGGTCTGGGGATTGATCCCCAGCAAGACGGAGAGGGTGGAGTGCTGGCAGTCCAGCTGGCTGGGGTCTTGCAGGTCATGGACCTCGATGGGGATGGCCGGGTGGATGCCGAGGAGTTTGGTGAGCTGATGCTTCGCCTGCAGCGCTTGCACCTTGGCGAGGCTCGGCTGCTCAACTATTTGCTGCCAGTCGATGCCAATGGCGATGACCGGCTTGATCCGGCCGAGCTCAGGCGTCTGCTGGCCAGTGTGGGCGTACGTCCCCTTAAGGCTGAGGAGGAGTCCTTCCTCTTCAGCCGCTCTCCCGATGGCCTCAGCTGGCTCCAGTTTGTAGACCAGCTGCTACTTACATGAACCGGCCATACCAAACTGAGCGCTCCTTCAGACCAGGGTGAGGCGGTAAACGATCAGCGCCAGGATCAGAGCCACTAAGGACACCTCAATCAGATCAGGGCCGCGGGGATTCATTGACGTTTCAGGTGCGCCGCCGGTGCAGGCTGGCCGCTGATGGCAGGGCCAGGGCTAGGGCGAGGGCGGGAATCTCAATCAGCAGTTGGCCGTTGCCGAAGGTGATGAAGGCCAGATCAAGAAAGGCGATGCTGCGCAGAAACAGGGACCAAGCCTCATCGCCTTCATTATTGGCGCGGCTCCAAAGCACAAAGCCTGCCAGCAGCAAGACCAAATCAATCAACCAGACCACGGATCTGAGGCGCTGGAGAAAGTTGATTCTGAATGCTGCTGGAGCCAAACGCCGGCCTGTGTCAGCGGATCTTGCCGATTTGCCGCCCCACCTGCTCGATCTGCTTGTATTCGTCCGGCTTCACCGTGGTGAATTGCTGGGCACCAAACAGGCTCAAGATCTGCTTTTGCTCTGGGTCAGTGGGTCGCCAGCTGATGATCGACTGGCGCAGCTTGGCGCTGAAGCCCTTGCCGAATCGCTGGTCGAGGTTGGGCTGGCCCAGCCATAGGTAGTCGGGGTAGCTGGGGGTGCGCCAGATCTGCACCACCTTGCTGCGGTTGGCCTTGCCGCTGCGCAGGTTGCTCTTCCACACCTGCTCATTGACGGCGCCAGCGTCGTAGGTGCCGCTCTGTACCAGGGCGATGGTGGCGTCGTGGCTGCCACTGAAGCCGGGGGCTCCGCCGGCGAAATCAGCCAACTTGACGCCGGCCTGTGCGAGGAAGTACTGGGGCATCAGCCGGCCGGAGGTGGAGCTTTCCGAGCCAAAGGTGAAGCGCTTGCCTTTAAGGGCCACTAGCCCCTTCTGGTTCTGGATCGGCTTGATGCCGCTGCGGGCATTGGCGATAAACACGGTGTAAAACTGCGCATCGATGTCTCGCTGGGCAAGCATCTGGGCACCGGGTTTCTGCAGGCTGGCCTGCACACCGGTGAGACCGCCAAACCAGACCAGATCAAGACTGCCGGTGCGGAAGGCGCTAACAGCAGCTGCGTAATCGGTGACGGGCACATAGCTGACCTTTACCCCTAGTTGCTGGCTTAGCTCATCGGCCACCAGGCCGTAAAGGCGATTTAGCTTCTCAGGGTTCTGGTCGGGGATGGCACCGATGCGCAGCACCTGCTGGGCTTCGGCCGCCGGCAGCAGGGAGGCGGGCACGGGGGGAAGGACCGCCGGTAGCAGGGCTAGGCAAAGCCCTGTAAATGCGGCGGTCAAACGTTCTCGGGTGGACATTTTTTTGGAAAGGGGAATCAGAGGGCAGCCAGAAAGCGCCGCAGACGCGCCAGGCCATCCTCAATCGTGGCAGGCCCGGCAGCGCAGGAAAGCCGAATGCAGCGGTCGTCGCCGAAGGCAACTCCAGGTACCACCGCTAGGCCCACCTCATCGAGCAGCCGGTTGCACAGGGTCATGGAATCGAGGCCGAAGCCGCTTACATCGGGGAAGGCATAGAACGCCCCCTCAGGCGGAAGCAGTTTCAATCCTGCGATAGCCATCAGGCCCGCGCTGAGCAGGCTGCGGCGCTCGTTGAACTGGGCCGCCATGGCGCCCACGCAGTCGCGGGGTGCTTCGATCGCAGCCAGGGCACCGAACTGGGCAAAGCTGCAGACGTTGCTGGTGCTCTGGCTCTGCAGGGCGCTGGCGGCGGCCACCACGGGCTGGGGGCCGGCCAGCCAGCCAATGCGCCAACCGGTCATGGCCCAGCCCTTGGCGAAGCCATTCACCGTGAAGACGCGATCGGCCAGGTCTGGTGCCACGGCGGCAAAGCTGTGGTGGGTGTGGCCTGGGGCTAGCAGGAATTCATAGATCTCATCGCACACAACGGCCACCTGGGGATGGCGGCGCAGCACGGCGGCGATCGCCTCCAGCTCAGGCCGGCTCAGCACCATGCCGGTGGGATTGCCGGGGCTGTTGAGCACAAGCAACTTGCTGGCTGGAGTGATGGCTGCCTCCAGTTGGGCCGGATCGAGGCGGAAGCCTTGGGCCGCTGAGCTGGGCAGCATGGTCACCGTGGCGCCGGCCAGCTTGGCTATTTCTGGATAGCTGAGCCAGTAGGGCGCAGGTAGCAGCAGCTCGTCGCCGGGCTCGAGCAGCACCTGGAACAGGTTGTAGAGCGCCTGCTTGCCGCCGTTGGTGACGAGCACCTGCTGGGCGGTGGTGGGTATGCCGTTTTCAGTGCTGAGCTTGGCGGCTATCGCATCGCGCAGGGCAGGCTCGCCGGCGGCCGGGCCGTAGCGGGTGTGGCCTGCCTCCAGAGCAGCCGTGGCGGCCTGGCGGATGAAGGCCGGGGTGTCGAAATCAGGCTCGCCGGCGCTGAGGCTGCAGATGTCCTGACCATCGGCCTTGAGGGCCTTGGCTCGGGCGGCAATGGCCAGGGTGAGGGAGGGCTGGAGGGCCCGGGCCCGGTCAGAGAGGGCCGGAGTGGTGGTGGGCGCGGCGGTCATCCCTGTGTCCGGCATCAGGACGCGCGGCTTCAGCACTGGCTGGCATCCTGCCTTACGGATTTGCCGCGTACGGTTCAAAGGGGCACGAAATGGCCAGCTAGTTACACGTTGATGGTTTTGCCGTGACGACATCTACCCCTGCAGCGCCCGATCCCCTGGGGCAGTTGCTGCTCGATTGCGCAGCCTGTCGCCGCTGTGATCTGGCCGCGGACAGGCAGCAGGTGGTGGTGAGTCGGGGCAATCCCGCCGCCCGACTGATGTTGATCGGCGAGGGACCCGGCGCTCAGGAAGACAGCGCTGGCTTGCCTTTTGTGGGTCGCTCCGGCCAGCTGCTCGATCAGCTGCTGGCTGCCGCTGGCATCGACAGCAACCGAGATGCCTACGTGGCCAATGTGGTCAAGTGCCGCCCCCCCGGCAACCGCAAGCCCAAACCCATGGAGCTGGCCGCCTGCCGCCCCTGGCTTGATCATCAGATCGCTTTAGTGAATCCGGCCGTGATCCTGCTGGTGGGGGCAACGGCGCTGGAGGGGGTGCTGGGAATTAAGGGCGGCATCACCAGCCTGCGGGGCCAGTGGCACGCCAGCGAGATTGAAATTTTGCGGGGCCGGCGCCTGATGCCGGTCCTGCATCCCTCCTATCTGCTGCGCTTTAACTCGCAGGCCGAGGGCTCGCCCCGCGCGCTCACGGCAGCCGACTTCCAGGAGGTACGCCGATCCTTTTCTGGCCAATCCCGCCCGCCTTGCTGAACTGCTCAATCCGTTTGACACCCTCGTCGCTTGAGCGGCTTTTGTGACAGGCTTTGCCCTTCCCGGCCCCCCGCTTCACCCAGCCATGACCGGCACCCCGGCTTCCTACGACACCCCGGCTCGCTACGACACCTTGATTCACCGGCGCCAGACCCGCAGCGTGCGGGTGGGAGACATCTGGATCGGTAGCGACCACCCGGTGGCGGTGCAGTCGATGATCAACGAGGACACCCTTGATATCGAAGGGGCTACGGCCGGTATCCGGCGGCTTCATGAGGTCGGTTGCGAAATCGTGCGACTTACGGTGCCTTCCCTGGCCCACGCCAAGGCGGTAAAAGAAATTCGCCAGCGATTGGAAGACACCTATCAGCCGGTGCCACTGGTGGCCGACGTGCACCACAACGGCATGAAGATTGCCCTGGAGGTTGCCCAGCACGTCGACAAGGTGCGGATCAACCCGGGTCTGTTTGTGTTCGACAAGCCCGACCCAAATCGCACCGAATTCAGCCCCGAGGAGGTATGTGCTATCGGTGAGCGCATCGCCGAAACATTTGAACCGTTGGTTCAATTGCTCAAGCAGGAGGACAAGGCCCTGCGCATCGGTGTCAACCATGGCTCCCTGGCTGAGCGGATGTTGTTCAGCTACGGCGACACGCCCCTGGGCATGGTGGAGAGCGCCATGGAATTCATCCGCATCTGCGACCGGCTCGACTTCCACAACATCGTGGTTTCAATGAAGGCCTCGCGGGCTCCGGTGATGATGGCCGCCTACCGAATGATGGCCGACCGCATGGATGCGGAGGGCTTCCCCTACCCCCTGCATTTGGGAGTCACCGAGGCAGGCGATGGCGACTATGGGCGAATTAAAAGTACCGCCGGCATTGCGCCCTTGCTGGCTGAGGGTCTAGGCGACACGATCCGGGTGTCACTCACTGAGGCCCCCGAGAAGGAAATTCCTGTTTGCTACTCGATCTTGCAAGCCTTGGGGCTGCGCAAGACGATGGTGGAATACGTGGCCTGCCCCAGTTGCGGCCGCACCCTGTTCAACTTGGAGGAGGTGCTGCATCAGGTGCGCAACGCCACCGCCCATCTCACTGGCCTCGATATCGCCGTGATGGGTTGCATCGTTAATGGTCCGGGCGAAATGGCCGACGCCGACTACGGTTATGTGGGTAAAATCCCCGGCACCATCTCTCTGTATCGGGGCCGCGACGAGATCCGGCGGGTGCCGGAGGCTGAGGGAGTGGCAGCCCTGATCGCCCTGATCAAGGAGGACGGTCGCTGGGTTGATCCCTGAGCGCCTGCTCACTTCCGGTAACCCGCCCCGGTTGGGGTTGGATAACGGCGCTAGCTTGAGAAGACGTTTCCCGGGCCCTGACGGCTCTTCCAGATGGCCAGCCCCCGCGCCAGCATGTTTGTGCTGGTTGGCATAGGCGCTTGTGCGGCCACGGCGGTAGTGGCTAGGGAAGTGGTGACCCCTCCCGGGGGCTCATCCCGCATCAGCGACAGCCCCAAGGAAGTAATCGACCAGACCTGGCAGATAGTCTTCCGCGACTATCTGGATATCAACGGCAAGTACAAGCCAGAGCAATGGCGCAGCCTGCGACGCGACGTGCTAGCCAAGAGTTACGGCAGCTCTAAGGAGGCCTATGAAGCGATCCGGGGCATGCTCGGCAGCCTTGATGACCCTTACACCCGTTTTCTCGATCCACGGGAATTCAAGGAGATGCAGATCGACACCTCCGGAGAACTCTCCGGGGTGGGAATCCAGCTGAGCCTGGATAAGGAAACAAAAAATCTGGTGGTGGTTTCACCGATTGAAGGTTCGCCCGCTTCGCGAGCTGGCGTTCAGCCCAAGGATGTGATTGTGGCGATCGACGGCAAGTCGACCAAGGGCATGAGTACTGAGGATGCCGTCAAGCTGATCCGTGGTCAGGCGGGCACCACGGTGACCCTCACCCTCAAGCGCAAGGCTCAGACCCTGGAGTTGCCCCTTACTCGGGAGCGCATTGAGCTCCATGCCGTCGACCACCAGATCAACACCAGTGCTGATGGCGTCAAGGTGGGTTATATCCGCCTCAAGCAATTCAATGCCACCGCCACCAAGGACATGCGCCAGGCGGTTAAGGACCTCGAAGAAAAGGGGGCCCAAGGTTATGTGCTCGATCTGCGCAGCAACCCAGGCGGCCTGCTGATGGCAAGCGTGGAGATTGCTCGCCAGTGGCTAAACGAAGGCACGATCGTTTCCACCAAAACCCGTGATGGCATCCAGGATGTCAAGCGCGCCAACGGCCGTGCCCTCACCACCAAGCCCATGGTGGTGCTGGTCAATGAGGGTTCAGCTAGCGCCAGCGAAATTCTCTCCGGCGCCCTGCAGGACAACAACCGGGCGGTGCTGGTGGGCCAGAAAACCTTCGGTAAGGGCTTGGTGCAGTCGGTGCGGGGGCTATCTGATGGCTCCGGGATGACCGTGACCATCGCCAAATACCTCACCCCCAGTGGCCGCGACATCCACAAGCACGGCATCGACCCTGATGTGACGGCAAAAATGACTGAGCTCGAGGCCCAGCGCCTCAAGCTCGAGGATCTCGGCACCAAGAAGGACAGCCAATACCGGGTGGCGGAATCCACGCTGGTCAAACGGCTTCGCAATGCAAACAGCGTGGAGAAGGCCTACAACCCACGCAGCGCCAATGTGCCGGCGGCCGTGGCCCCTCAGGACTCCAGCGCGCCGTAGGCGCTGTAGCGCCTGCGAATTTCCAGGTGAATACCCGGTTCGGCCTCCCAGCACAGGCCTACTTCTTCTGACACTCCAGACTGCCGGCGATCCGCCGTTTGGAGGGTTATGCCTAACGCTGCCGGCAGGCTCCAGATCAAGCCTGGGCCAGTGGGGGCCGGGCTAGCTAGGGCCTGCAGCGGCGCGGGAGGTAATGGTTCCTCCAACCCTGACCTCGCCTCGCTTACAACCACCAGCGATTCGAGCCGTTCGCTGCCATGACGAATCACGGCGCGGCGGCGGCGCTCGCCCCACACCAAGCAGAGCTCGCTCACCCAGGGCCAGGCACCGATGCGATCGGGGCCCAGGCTCCAGTGCCCCTCTGGGCTGATTTGCATTTCCGCCGGAGGCTCATCAAAATCCATTGAGCGCACCTGGCCAGTGCTGATGTTGGTCAACGCCGCCACTACTTTGCCGCCCTGGTCTTGCACTGAAAGCTGGCTTTTGAAGCGCTCCCGCTCCAGGCCATGGCAATCACAGCAAATGAAGCAGCCATGCCAATCGCCCGAGTTGTGGGTGAGCAAGATTTCACGCCGCATCTGGGCAGTAAGCGGCGAGGATGGCGTATTCATATGGAAATTTGGTGGCTGTGCCGCTTGATTCGACCCCAGCCCAAATGAACCACCCTGCATCTATTTGGGAGATGAAGCCCTGGTGGTGCCAGCCCTGGAGCATCATGCTCACCGGTGCAGTTGTGGTGGCAGGGAGCTGGTTGCTAGTTCAGCGCTGGTGGATCACCGCGCCTATAGCCATAGGGGTGCTGGCTTGGTGGATGCTTTTTCTGGTTGTGGTGCCGGCTGGCTATCAGGCCGAACTCCGGGCTGCTGAAGAACCTGAAAAGCTTTGAACTCCGCTTGATTTCAAGCGCATAACTAGCCGAAATCAGGCTACCGGCTGCATCAGTCCACCGCCTGGGCCGGAATCGTCGTCATCGTTGTTGTTGCCGGGACCAGGTTGAAGCAGGGCGTACATGCCGATCGCCAGGAGGCTCACCACTCCAGAAACGAGACTGAACCCGCCACCTAGGCCTGAACCCGCTCCGATCACTTCGCCCATGGATCGCCGTTACACAACTTCTCATGAATGTAACGGATTTTTGCGGGACCTGGTCGGATTAAGGGGTCCTTGGGCCCAAGGCCGGCTCGCTTGCGGCGTCTACACCGCCAGCACCTCTTCGTTGCGGGCCTTGAGCTGCTCGCGCCGCTGGGCTTCGGTGAGGCCATCGCTGCCTGGGATCTGCTCCGCCATTTGGTTGAGCCAGCCCATCAGCTCCTCGAGCTGCTTCTCAGCAGGCAGCACCCCCAGGCCCCGGGCCAGCACCTTGGCAGTGGCGCCCGATCCGGGCTGAAACACCAGGCGGCCATGGAGGTGCTGGGGCAGGCCTTGGCGCAGTAGGCGGAAGGCGGGCTCCTCCATGGGGGTTTCCAGGGCGATGTTGGGTTTTTCCGGCTTGATGCGGGAGAAGCCGCAGCGCTTGGCCACCAGCTTCAGCTCCATCAGCTGCAACAGCGAGATCACCGGCGCCGGAATGGCGCCATAGCGATCCACCCAGCCGGTGGCCAGCTCCAGCAACTCCTCCTTGCCGCCGCACTCGGCGGCGGCCCGGTAGGCGGCGATCTTCTCGTCGTTTTCCGTGATCCAATCACCTGGGATGAAGGCGGTCACAGGCAGGTCGATCTGGGTGTCTTCCACCACTGGGATGTCCTGGCCTTGGATTTCAGCCAGCGACTCCTGCAGCATCTCCATATAAAGGTCGAAGCCGATGGTTTCCATCTGGCCGCTCTGCTCCACCCCCAGCAGGTTGCCGACGCCACGGATCTCCATATCGCGCATGGCCAGCTGGTAGCCGGATCCCAGCTGGGCGAATTCCTGAATCGCCCGCAGCCGTTGCCGTGCCGCTTCGCTCAGGGAGGCATTGCCGGGATAAAACAGCCAGGCATGGGCCTGGATACCGCTGCGGCCCACCCGTCCTCGCAGTTGATAAAGCTGGGCTAGGCCGAACTTGTGGGCGTCCTCGATCAGGATCGTGTTCACCCGGGGGATGTCAAGGCCGCTCTCCACGATCGTGGTGCAGAGCATCAGGTCTGCTTCGCCGGCGTTGAACGCCACCATGGCGCTCTCCAGCTCGCCTTCGGCCATCTGGCCGTGGGCGACCAGCAGCCGCAGGCCCGGGATCATTAGCCGCAGGCCGGAGGCCACGTCTTCGATACCCTCCACCCTCGGCACCACGTAAAAGATCTGGCCGCCGCGGTCGAGCTCCTGGCGGATGGCGCTGCGCACCGCCTCCTCGTCGAGGGCGGCCAGGTGGGTCTTGATTGGCCGGCGCAGCGGTGGTGGTGTGGTGATCAGGCTCATCTCCCGCACACCGGAAAGGCTCATGTAGAGGGTGCGGGGGATCGGCGTGGCTGAAAGGGTCAGCACGTCTACGTCTTTTCTCAGCGCCTTGATCTTTTCTTTCTGGTTGACGCCAAAGCGCTGCTCCTCATCCACCACCAGCAGACCCAGCTGCTTGAAGCCAGTGCTTTTGGAGAGCAGCTGGTGGGTGCCCACCACCACATCGACCGTGCCTTGGCCCAATCCTTCCAGGATTGTTTTGCGTTCGGCGGTTGTGCGGAAGCGATTTAGCAGGCTCACCTTCATCGGGTAGGGCGCAAAGCGCTCCGAAAGGGAGCGCCAGTGCTGCTGCGCCAGCACCGTGGTGGGGGCCAGCATCGCCACCTGCTTGCCCGCCGTGACCGCCTTGAAGATGGCCCGGATCGCCACCTCGGTTTTGCCGAAGCCCACGTCGCCGCACACCAGCCGGTCCATCGGCTGGGGCTGCTCCATATCCCGCTTGACATCGGCGATGGCCTTCACCTGGTCGGGGGTGGGCTCGTAGGGGAAGGAGTCTTCGAGTTCGTGCTGCCAGGGGCCGTCTGCGGGGAAGGCGAAGCCCGGTGCCTGGTGGCGCTCGGCGTAGAGCTTGACCAGATCCACCGCCACCTTGCGCACGGCCTTTTTGGCGCGCTCCTTGGCCTTGGCCCAGGCCGTGCCGCCCATGCGGTTGAGTTCTGGAGGCGCATCGGTGCTGGCGCGGTACCGGCCGAGGCTGCCCAGCTGGTCGGCGGCAACCCGCAATAGGCCGTCGGCGTATTGCACCACCAGGTAGTCGCGGGATTCGCCGCCGATTGCCAGCTTTTCCAGCTTCAGAAACTTGCCGACGCCGTGGTTGCGATGCACCACGAAATCGCCCGGCTGCATCTTGCCCGGATCCACGGTGCGGCTAGCAGCCTTGCGGCGCCGGCGCACGTAGCCGCTGGCGGCCAGGGCGTGCTGGCCAAAAAACTCCCGGTCGGTGATCAGCACCAGCCGCCAGGCCGGTAGCTGCAGCCCTTCGAGCTCGGCCGTGCCCTTGGTTTTCAGGGCCACCGGCGTGGCCTGCTCCACCAGTCGGTCGATGGCCGGAAAGTCGGCCGGATTGGGCACGAAGCGGGTGACGCAGTCGTGTTCCTCCAGCAGGGCTACCGCCCGAGAGGGCTGGGCCGATAGCAGCCAGACCGTGGCTTTCTCGGCCACAAAGCCCTTCACCAGGCCGGCCAGCTTGCCGAAGGCGTTGGGGTAGGCCGGCACCGAGCGGGAGGCCAGGTCAAAGCTGTTGGGGTGCTGGTCGGTTTCGTGCAGCTCCGCCAGATCGAAACCCGCAAAAACCTCCGCCTGCTCCAGGGCGTCTGCCGCGGGGCGATGCAGGAGCGGCGGCAGGGTGGTTGGCGCCGCGCTGGCATCTAGTTCCAGCTCCTTCACCACGTCGGCGTAGTGGTCGCAGGCATGGTCAAACCACTGCTGGCCATGGGAGAGGCAGTGGCGCCGCTCATCGATCGCGATCAGGGTGTGGGCCGGCAAATAATCCAGTAGGGAGGCCGGCTGCTGCCAAGCCAGGCCCATCAGCCGCCGCATGCCCTCCGGGGTGCCCCCTTCGAGTAGCTGCTCGAGGGCCTCAGGGCTGAGCATTTGCTCGAGCCCATCTGGCATCGACTCGCGCAGGGCATCGGCGATCAGGGGGCCGTAGCCGGTGGGTGTGAGTCGCACCACCTCGATGGCGTCTAGGGAGCGCTGGGAGGCGGGATCGAATTCCCGCAGTTTCTCCAGTTCTTCGCCAAACAGCTCCAGCCGCACGGGCAGCTCGGCACTCACTGGAAACACATCAACGATGTCGCCGCGCCGGCTCCAGCTGCCCTCCTGCTCGATGGTGGGCACCCGTTCGTAGCCCAGCCGGCTGAGGGTGGTGGCGAGCTGTTCAAGGTCGATCGTGTCGCCCTTACGCAGGCTCAGGCATTGATCCCGCAGCGTTTCGGGAGGCGGCAGGTGCGGCTGCAGGGCCCTTTCCGTTGCCACGATTGCCAGGCGGCGGGGGGCATCCAGCAGTTCGCTGAGCACCTGCAACTGGCCCCAGGTGATTTCGCTGGTGGGGTCAAAGGGCTCGTAGGGGCTGCCCTCGCTGGTGGGGTAGAGCTGGCAGCTGTTCCACCCCATCAGCTCCAGCAGCGCTGCCCAGCGGCCCGCTTCCTCCAGGGTCGGAACCAGAACAAGCAAGGGCGCCTCGGCAGCCCCGGCCAGGGCGCTGCTCACCAGGGCCCGCGCACTGCGCCCCGCCCCACTGAGCCGCAGGCGGTCGGCCCGCTGCAGACGCAGCAAAACCTCGCCGGTGAGGGGCACCTGCTGCAGCTGGCGCACCAGGGCGGTGAGGGGCATGGGGTCAGGGAATCTCAGAAGGCTCCGATCTTCGCAACTGGCATCAAAATGGTGTTGGTTGCCGCCAACTTCTGCTTCGACTTCACTGTCTGTCCAAGACCAACCGGCTGTGCAACACCAAGAGGCTGTTCAACACCAAGAGGCTGTTCAACACCAAGAGGCTGTTCCCTACTAACCGGCTGGCTAAGGCGCCAGCTGTGTTGGCGCTGGGAGGCTTGCTGGCTCTGCTGGGGGCTTGCTTGGCAAGCGAGCCTGCGCGCCCAACGGCCCAGGCGGCAGGTCTGCTGCCTAAAAAGGAGGCGGCTTTGCTGCAGCAACTGGCAACAGCTGATCGTCAGTGGCTGCCGCGGGCTGAAACCCTGCCCAGTGGAGCGGTGCGCTACCACTACCTCCGCCGGACCAACGAACCCAGGCTGTCTGTGGCGGAGCTTCGGGCTCTAATAGCCAACCCGCCCAGCTTTGGGGCCGAGCGCCTGGCGATCGGTGAGCTGCTCATGGTGCTGGCCAAAGCCGGGGTGCGTCTGGAGCTGGCTATGCCCCGCAAGCCTGGGGCGGCGGGGGAATGGGACCCGGCAGCACGCACCCTGCGCATTCAGCCCCGGGTGGTGGCTAAGGGCACTGTGGAATTTGCCCGGGTGCTCAACCATGAGGCGATTCACGTTGCCCAGAGCTGCAGCAACCGGGGATTACGTTCCCGCCCCCGGCCCCTGGGTCTGCCCTCAGCCTTGCCCGATCACCTGAATGGTGTGCTCAATGAATCCGTCTACAGCCAGGCATCGGAGCAGGAGCGGCAATTGGAGCGGGAGGCCTATGCCAATCAAACCCGCTTGAACTTGGGGGCCCAGTTGGTGCGCCGCCATTGCGGCACCTAAACGGTTGGGTTGGCCCGTTTGCGCAAAAGTTTTCAATGGGGACCATATAATCTCAACAAGAGATCGAGTAAATTTTGGCTACTGAACAGTCCCAGCCAGAGAGCACTGCGGCCTCTGTTCAACCCACTATTGAATCCTTGCAGAACGGAGATAGGCCCTTTGTATTGGCTGATTCCCTAGGCCAAGTGGTTTCGATTAACAAGGCTTTCGAGCAGACCTATGGCTGGACTGAAGATCAGTTGCGCGGCCAACCCCTGAGCCTGATCTTGCCGGGTGCTTTTCAGATGTCTCACCAGTTGGGCTTTTCCCGCTTCCAGGCCACGGAGCAGTCCACCATTCTTGCGCACCCGTTGCGTCTAAAAACCGTCTGCGCCGACGGTAGTGAGGTGGTGTCTGAGCATTTCATTTTGGGAGAAAAGCGCGAGGCTGGCTGGGTTTTCGGGGCCACCCTCACCCCCTTGCCAGGCTGTATGGAGACTGATGCCTGAAGCCTCCACTCCAAATGACGAAACGACACTGGTCGTTGAGTTGCGCCGCACCTTGGGGCGGCTTGATTCTGCCCTTGGCCAGATACGTGAAGGACTCGTTCTGGTCAATGCGATCGGCCAAGTGCTGTGGACAAACGCCTCTTTTGATAAATTTATAGGTAAGTCCAGGCTTGAGATTCTCGGAGAGGATCTGCACGGGATTCTGCCACTAAATATTGTTGGTGAACCAATCCTTACCATTGAGCAGACCCGGGGGGGATTGCTGGAGACTGTTTTTGTCACTGTGATTCTCAGTGACGATCCGGTGCATGCTCTGGAAATCGAATGGCGTCCCGTAGTCACGGAGGTGCCAAATCCATTGATGTTCTCCTTTCGGGATGTGAGTGCTCGGATCTCATTCGATGAGCTGCAGCAGAAAAGCCAGCAGATCGAAGAAAAATGGTTGTCAACCAGTAAAAAGTATATAGATCTGCAGTCGAAGCAGCTGGCTCTGGCGGCCAAGGTGATGAAGTGCCCCGTGACTGGCTTGCCCAATCGTCGAGGCCTGCGCGCTCGGATTGCAATAGCCTTGCAGCAGCTACGTCGTAAGCCTGGCTTAGTCACACTGCTGTTTTGCGATCTAAATCGTTTTAAGGAAGTAAATGATTCCTACGGCCATCAAGTTGGTGATGAGTTGTTGATTGAGTTGGGTAAACGGCTTCAATCCACCCTTCGTCCTGAGGATGTGCTTGCCAGGCTGGGGGGGGATGAATTCGTGGTGTTGAGCCCTGATGTGCCCACGCCAATGGCAGCAGTACGGCTGGCGGAACGCTTGCAGGCTCTGGTTTCCAAGCCCTGGATTTCACAGGATTATTCGATTTCACCCAGCATGTCTGTGGGTATTGCCTCTACTGATGATCCTGAGGTCACTGTAGATGAGTTATTGCGCCGTGCTGATCTGGCGATGTATGCGGCTAAGGGTAGCGATGAGCGCTCAGTCACCATATATGACAACGTGATTGATACTCAGGTCAGGCGGGGTGTTTTGGTTAAGCGCCAGTTGCAGTCTGCAATTGATAGCGATCTGCTTAAGGTTGATTTTCAGCCTATTGTTGATCTAAAGAGCCGGGATTCGATTGGCTTCGAGGCGCTCGTCCGTATTCGGGATTGTGAGGGTGCCTGGATGTCGCCAATCGAATTTATTCCGGTTGCCGAGTCTGTGGGCTTGATTGATCAAATGGGTGATCTTGTTTTGCGCCGTTGCTTGGCGGTGCTGAAATTGACAAAGAATATAGCGCCTGATCTTGTAATTGCGATCAATATAAGTCCGCTGCAAGTCTGCCGGGAGGGTCTTGCTGGGCGGATGATTGCCATCGCAGAGCGCTATGAGATTGATCTCGCGCGCTTGGCTGTGGAGGTCACCGAATCCGTGTTGATAGATCGTCCTCGCACCGCAATTAACGAGCTAAGCACCCTGCGTGCAGCGGGTTGTAGAGTATATCTAGATGACTTTGGTACTGGTTATTCGAGTATGTCCTGGCTATCCCAACTGCCCATTGATGCAATCAAGATCGATCGTAGTTTTACGGCTGGTCTGCTGAACGATCCTCGTCGCAGGGTGGTGGTGGACTCGATGATCAGGCTGTCTCTTGATCTTGGTTTGGACGTGATCGCCGAAGGGGTTGAGCTTGAAGCCCAGGCAGAAGCCCTACTGGCGATGGGCTGCTTAAAAGGGCAGGGCTTCCTGTTTGGCCACCCAGCCCCCTTTCCCCAGCCAGCTGAGGTTTTAGTTCCCTAAATTTGCGGGAGAGCTTCGGGAGAGCCACTCACTTTCCAGCAACATATTAAATTGCAGTAGTTGGCTGTCGCTAAGTAGTTGGCGGCTGGCTAAAGCAAAGTGTTCCTCAAGGAAGGCACGACCCTGGCTCGGATCCCACTGCAACTGGCTAAGCAGCTCCTCACACTGGCTGAGCAGCTCCTTGCGCCGTAAGGGGGGTGGTGCGCTGGCGGGTTCGCTGCCATCTGCAAAGCCTTCTAGGGCCTGTAGGTAGGCCAGCAGGTCGCCATAGCTGGTGAGTCGGTTGCGGTTGGGGTGGCCGAATACCCGCTCGAGATAGACGGCCTCCTGTTCGCGATTCCAGCCGAGCCGCTGCAGCTGTAAATCCAGTCTGGCCAACTCGCTGCTCCAATCCTCCGGGTCGGCCGGCGGTTCTTCGATCGCCTGGGCCGGAGGGGGGCTTGGCGCCGCTGGGCGCTCGGCTTGGGGTTTGGGCTGAACCTGGGGGGGAGTACTACTAATGCGGACTGGCGTGGGTGCGCTCGCAGTGGGTGCGCTTGCAGTAGGGGTCGCGGCCACTGGAAGGTGTTCACCCAGGCGTTGGCGGGCGCGGTCTTCTGCAGCCTCGGCGGTTGCTGCTTCGCCCAGGGCCGCGTCGATTACCTGGCCAGCACGGCTTATTTGCACCAGTACCACTCGGCTGCCTGGTTCGGCATGGAGCAGCTGGACGTTGAACTGCAGTTCGCCTAACGGATGCTCCAACCCAGCTTTCTAGAGTGGATCCCATCTTGACCCGCTGCAGCCCGTGGAAGCGGAGTCGATCCAATCCCTCACCCCCCTGCTGAACCAGGCAGACCAGTGGCGTGAGGTGCTGTTGTTGCTGCCCCTGTTGGTGGCCCTAGAGGCGGTGCTCTCCGCTGACAACGCGATTGCCCTGGCGGCGATCGCCCGGGGCCTGGAGGATCCGGCCCGTCAGCGCCAGGCCCTCAACCTCGGCCTGGCCTTGGCCCTGGTGTTTCGGCTTGGTTTGATCGTGGCTGCCCGCTGGGTGCTCAATTTCTGGCCGCTGCAACTGGCGGCGGCGGCCTATTTGCTGTGGCTTTGCGGGCGCCACCTGCTGCTGGTTTGGTCTGAGCCCGAAGAGGGGGCCGGCGCGGCAAGTGCTGCTGATGGTGCAGCCACTGCAGGAGCCAAGCCCGGCTCGCTGCACCACGCCGGGCTTGGCTCAATTGTGGCCACCCTGGCCCTTACCGATCTGGCTTTTTCGCTTGACAGCGTTGCCGCAGCGGTGGCGGTGAGTGATCGGCTGTGGCTGGTGATGGCCGGTGGGGTGATCGGCGTTATCGCCCTGCGACTCACCGCAGAGCTATTTATTCGTTGGCTTGAGGTCTACAAGCATCTGGAAACGGCCGGCTACCTGGCGGTCGGTCTGGTGGGTATGAAGCTGCTGCTGCGCCTGGGCCTGCCCCAGGTGGTGCCGCCGGAGTGGCTGCTGCTACTGCTGGTGGCTGCCTTGTTTACTTGGGGCTTTTCGGTGCGCCTGCCTCTGGCGCCAAAACCACTGGAGCCATGAGGGTGGAGCCATGAGGGTGGAGCTGCGCCAGATCGGCAGCGATCGCCTGCTCGATTGGCTTGAGGTGCCAGAGCTGGCTGAGGTGCCCCATCCGGGCCGTTGGCTTGAGGTTGGCGGCCGCAGTTTTCTGGTGCTGCAGCGGCGCCACCGCTATCAATTGCGCAATGGCTGCTACGAACTTGCCAGTGTGGCTCTGCAGGTGAAGCCCCAGCGCCAGCCCACCGATGCCCGCTGGTGGCAAAACCAGTGGGTGATCGGGAACCCCGATTGCCGTTTCAACGCCCGCAGCCCGCTGCTGCGCTGTGCCGTGCTTCCCGATGGCCCATGCGAGCGCTGCAGCCACTTCGCTGGTCCCTAGGGTGGGGGATCACGCAGCACCTGCAATCCGTCAGCCCTCTCCACGATCCGGCACAGAGGTTGCCGATTCCAGTCCGGCGGCGGTGGACGCTGCTGCACTCAGCAGCGATGCTCCCGAGCTGCTCGACTTTGCATCGTTTGGGCTGGGTGAGCCGATCTTGAAGGCGGTAACCGAAAAGGGTTACACCAAGCCCTCACCGATCCAGGGCCAGTGCATCCCGGCGGTGCTGGCGGGTCACGACGTGATGGCGGCGGCCCAGACCGGCACGGGCAAGACCGCCGGTTTCACCCTGCCGATGCTGGAGCGGCTGCGCCACGGCCCCCCCGCCCGCGCCGGCATTGTGCGCTCCCTGGTGCTCACCCCCACCCGCGAGCTGGCTGCCCAAGTTGGCGAAAGCGTGCGGGCCTACGGCCGCTACCTCGATCTGCGCAGCGACGTGGTGTTCGGCGGGGTCAAGGTGAATCCCCAGATTTCCAGGTTGCAGCGCGGCACTGACGTGCTGGTAGCCACCCCGGGCCGGCTGATGGACCTTTATCAGCAGAAAGCCCTGCGGCTCGACCGGGTCGAGATCCTGGTGCTCGATGAGGCCGACCGGATGCTGGATATGGGCTTCATCCGCGATATCCAGAAAATCCTGGCCCTGCTGCCGCCCAAGCGTCAAAACCTGCTGTTCTCAGCCACCTTCTCTGGGGATATTCGCCGCCTTGCCACCGGCCTGCTGCACAACCCCGTGCAGCTCCAGGCCACTCCCGAAAACCGCACCGCTCCCACGGTGGAGCACCTGCTCCATCCCTGCGACATGGATCGCAAGGGTGATCTGCTCAGCCACTTGATCAGCAGCAACAACTGGCAGCAGGTCCTGGTGTTTTCACGCACCAAGCACGGCGCCAACCGTATGGCCGAGCGACTCACCCGCGAGGGGATGTCGGCTTCGGCTATCCATGGCAACAAGAGTCAGGGAGCTCGAACTCGAGCCTTGGCCGACTTCAAGGCTGGTTCTTTGCGGGTGCTGGTGGCAACAGACCTGGCTGCCCGCGGCATTGACATTCACCAGCTGCCCCACGTGGTCAACCTGGACCTGCCGAACCAGGCCGAGGACTACGTACACCGGATCGGCCGCACCGGCCGGGCCGGCCACAACGGCCACGCAATTTCCCTGGTGGCAGCTGAGGAAAGTGAGCTACTGCGGGCCATTGAGCGCATGATCGGCACCCGTCTGCCACGGCAGGAGGTGCCGGGTTTTGAGCCCAAGGTGCTCTCTGCTCCACCCCTGGATCTCAGCGGGGGTCGGGGTAAGGGCAGGGGAGCTGGTGCTCGCCGCGGTGGACCCCCAGCCGGAGCCTCCCGCAGCGGCAGCGGCAGCGGCGACGGTGGCCGCCGGGGTCGCTACAGCTCTGGGCGTTGATATAGCCCTAACGGCAGCAATCGACACACCGGCTAAGGGTGGTCTCCGCTCGGATAGGGACGTTGATGAATCCCGCTATGCCCTACGAGCCCGGATCGCCTGAATGCCGCGTCCTGATCGACTGCAAGGTTCAGATTGAGTCGATGCTGCTGGCCCTGGGGCGCATCGACAACAGCCAGCACATCCGCGACCAGCTGTTGTCTGTGCACAATCAACTTGAGGGGCTGCACGCCATCCACCGCAAGGCAGTTGCCGCTCCCCGAGCTGCGGGCGAGCCTTGAGGATCAACCAGCTGCCTGGGCCGCTAGGACCCCACTTTTTTGCCGCCCCATTTCAAAACCGTGACAGGTGGCATAGGCGCTGGCCAGGGTTGCAACCCGGCGTCGCCTGTGGGGCTGTTGCTCGTGGCTGACCACGTAGCGTCCTGTCGTTTCCCTGTAGATCAGACAACCATTGCCGGTTTCACCGACGTAGGACAGTTCGTTTCCCATGGTTCCCGAGCAAGGTCTCCTTCCTCTCTAGCTGCGGTTACTGGCGCCGAAAAGTGAGGGAGCCCTAACAACACAGAACTTAAGTTGGCTCTAGGCGCCCCCAAGTTGATCACCTGCGCTGCAGCCGAGTTGTTGCAGCAAGCTCTGGCCTTGGGCAGGTGACTTGCCCTCCAGTTGGGCTTCTCTTACCAGCAATGGGCAGCCAGCAGTGCCAACCACGAGTCCCGCATCGGCAGCAACCGCCAGCACGGTTCCGGGTGCGGCTGTTGCCGACAACAATCCTTTCGACAACAATCCTTTCGAAAATACTGCTGGCTCTGCCAGTAAGCAGCGGGCTTCTGGACTCAGTTGAGAAGCGAGCCTGGCGACCAGAGGTTCGGTGGCTAGAAGTTTCAGCCGCTTGCCCTGCCACTGGGTGACCGCGCCGGGATACAGGCCCATGATCCGACGATGAATTTCCAGAGCCGACTGGTTCCAGTCGACTACCAAGTCGTCTTTGGTGAGCATCCGGGCGTAGCTGAGGCCCACTTCTCCCTGGACACGAACCCCTAGCCGGGCTAGCCGTTCGGCTTCTGGTCCCGTTCCAGCGGTTTCTATGCTCGGCAGGGCCTCTACCAGCAGCTCGGCGCTGAGCTGGGCCAGCCGCTGCCCCAACTGCTGGGCGTTCTCCAGCAGGCCAATGGAAATAGAGCGCTCCAGCAGCACCGGCCCGGTATCGAGGCCTTCCTCCATGGCCATAATTCCTACGCCAGTGCTGCTGTCGCCCTGCAGCAGGCACCACTGGATCGGTCCGGCGCCACGCCAGCGGGGCAGTAGGGAGCCGTGGGCGTTCCAGCACCCCAGGGGGGGCTGGGCAAGCACCTCAGGCGGCAGGATCTGGCCAAATGCCACCACAACGGACACATCGGCGCCGAGGGCGCCAAGCCTGGCCTGGAGCTCGGGCTCGCGGCGGATCCGCTCCGGCGTGAATATCGGCAGGCCTAGCTCCAGTGCCCGGGCCTTGACAGGACTTGGCAGTAAATCCTTGCCCCGGCCCCGCCGCCGATCGGGCTGGGTAACCACCCCCACCAGCTCGTGCCCTGCCACCACCAGCGCATCAAGGCTGGGCACGGCGTAGGCGGGGGTGCCCCAAAACAGGATCTTCAAGGACAGATGATCAGGCCTCGCCGGTGATCGAGAGCCCTTCCACCCAGACGTAAGGGCAGAGGCCATCTGGGGTGATCTTGGCCAGGCCTTCAAAGCCGACGATCGCTTTCATCACGGTGCGGATGTCGCCGGCGACGGTGGCGGCTTCGATCGAGCGGCTGACACCACCCTCAACTAACCAGCCGTCAAAAGGCAAGGAGAAGGAACCCTGGCTGGCTTTAACTCCAGCATGCAGAGCTGATAGGGAGTCGATCACCACAACGGGGCCAGAATGGTTTAAGCGGTCTAGCCCCTGCTGGCCGCCGCCGCTGCCTGGGGTAACGCCAATCTCGAACCAATCGGCCCCCACCGACACCTTTGCTCCCATGCCGGCATGGCCGGTGGGCGCCACCCCAAATGCTCGGGCCGTGGCTTCCGAGTGCAGGAAGTTTTTCAGCACGCCGCCAGCCACTAGATCCAGGGGCGCGGTGGGGGTGCCCTCGCCATCAAAGGCAGAGGCGCCCACATTGCCGGGGTGCAGGCCGTTATCGCGGATGCTCAGAAAGGGCACAGCCACGCTGTCGCCGAGGGAGTCGCGGTGGCTGAGGCTCACCCCATCGAGCACGGCTCGGGCATTGAACAGGCTGCTGAAGGCGCCGATCAGGTCGAGGAAGGCTTCCGGGCTGAAAACACAGGTGTAGTAGCCGGTTTCGATTGGTGCGTAGTCAAGATGGGCGATCGTTCGCTCGGCGGCCTCTTCAATGCAGCCGGCGATGTCGAGCTCGGCGGTGCCGTAGGCCAGGCGCACGGCGCCTGAACTGCGCGGTTTGCGACCGGCTTCCTCTGCTCTGGCGTAGAGGTAGAGGCTGGCGGTGGTCAGGGTTTGGTGGCGACAGGCCCCCGCGCTGTTGAGGTAGAGACGCTCGCTACTGCGCTGGGCCAGGCCGTTGTAAGGCACGGTGCCGATGGCCACGTGGCGATCAAGCAGTTGCCTTTCGGCCTGCTTAAGGGTGTCCAGCAGGCTGAGGATCGGCTGGGGTTGATGCAGAGGTTGTTCTAGTGGGGCCAGGGGTGCGGTGGCCAGGGGCGAGAACGCCGGGGTTTCCTCCGCATTGCCAAAGGCGCTGGCGTCGCGGGCGCCGCTCAGGGCCCGGGCCAGGCCGGAATCGCTGAGGTCTGAGGTGCTGGTAATGCCAACTAGGCCGTCGCCGTTCCACACCCGCAAGGTGATGGCGCTGCGTTGGGCCCCTTTCATCTGTTTGGCTTCGCCGCGGTCCACCTGCACGGAGGTGTCGGTGCTGCAGGAGGCGCCAAGATCCCATTGCTGGATGCCAGCGCCCTGGGCGAGTTGCCGCAGCCGGCCGCTGAGGGCCTCGGCGTTCAGGGTCTGGATGGTGGGCTGGGTCATGGTCAGCGTCCTCCCACGGTGATCGAATCCACCTTGATGTGGGGCTGGCCGACGGTCACGAAGATGCTGCCGCTCACGGAGCCACAGAAGCCCGCTGCTAGTTCCAGGTCGTTGGCGCACATTGAAATGCGCGGCATCACCTCCTTGGCTTCGCCAATCAGGGTGGCCCCCTTTACCGGTTTGGTGAGCTGGCCGTTTTCAATCAAGTAACCCTCCTCCACGGCGAAGTTGAACTGGCCGGTGGGGCCGACGCTGCCGCCGCCCATCGATTTGCAATAGAGCCCCTTGTCGACGGAGCCGATGAGCTGCTCGGGGGTGTGTGGGCCGGCGGCGATGAAGGTGTTGCGCATGCGGCTGGCGGCAGCAAAGGTATGGCCCTGGCGCCGGCCGCTGCCCGTGCGGCTGTGGCCGGTGCGCAGCTCGCCGGCTCGATCGCTGAGGAAGCGCTTGAGAACGCCGTTTTCGATCAGCACGGTGCGCTGGGGCTCCATGCCTTCGTCGTCCATGGAAAGGGAGCCGAAGGCGCCGGTGCTGAGGCCTTCATCGATGGCCGTGACGGCCTCGTGGGCAATGGATTGGCCAACCATCTCAGCAAAGGGGGTGGTGCCCCGCTCCACCTGGGTGGTTTCCAGCAGGTGGCCACAGGCCTCATGAAAAATCACGCCGCCGAAGCGGTTGGCCAGCACCGCAGGCATCTGACCGGCTTCGACGTAATCGGCGTAGAGCATGGTGCCCACACTCGAGCACACCTCCTGGGCGGCGGCGTCCGCGTCCCACTGGCGCAGGTCATCGGGGCGATCAGAGGTGCCGTAGCGGCGGCCGAGGCCGGCGCGGTGGTCGCCGTCGGCGGCAAGCACGTTTAAACCGAGGGACTGGTGCAGGCGGATGTCGCGGGCAAAGGTGCCATCACTGGCAGCAACCAGCACCGACTGCCAGTCGCGGGAGTAGCTGCCGCGCCTGGCCTGTAGGTGGCTGCCGTGGTGCTCGAGGCGGCAGGTGCCCTCCAGCAGCTTCAAGGTGGCTTCAGCTAGGGAGGGGCAGCTATCAAGCCAGTCCAGCTTGGCGGCGGCGAAATCGCGCATCACCTCCAGACCTTCGAAAGGGCTGGAGTTGCTGCTGCTGTGGCTCAGCCCGAGCATGCCGAGGGCTTGCTCAAGGGCCTGCATCAGGCCGCGATCACTCAGGTCGTTGGTGCTAACAAAGCCATCGCGGTCGCCCAGGAACACCCGGATACCAGCGCCCATGCCGAAGGCGGGGCTGACGCTGGTGATGGTGTCCTGCTCAGCCAAGACGCCGAGGTGGTCGGTGCGCTCCAGGAAAATCTCAACTAAATCGGCACCTGCTGCCCTGCCGCTCGCCAGTAAGGCCTCCAGCCGCAGCATCCAGCTTTGATCAAATGCATCTGCCGCTACCACTGCCGGCTGGGCTGCAGCCGACTGGAGAACAACCGGTTTGGAGGCAACCAAAAGAACTCAGCGAAGGAATGATTTAACTGCAGGCCAGGCAAAGGCTGGCAGGCCTATCAGAATGCTCAGCGCTTCAAGAAAAAATCAGCGCACTTGCTCAGCGAACTGAGGGCTGGAATTGCTCGCTGCGGATAGCAGGGGTGAAATAAAGCTTGGCCATTTCTGCGCCATTGGCGATCCAATAAGGCAGTTTGCGCAAAACTTTTATTGCTCCAGGAGCGCTGCTTGCGTCGGCCTCGCTGAGCTTGGCGTTGTTGCTAACCAGACGCTCTAGGCGAGTGTAGAACTTGGGATGGTCAACATTCAGTACAACTGGGAACACCCTGGCGGAAGTCTCGTTGGTTTTAGCAATCACGACCTTGTCGTATTCGCGAGCATCGAGGCCCAGGGCTTCGTAGAACTCTTTGCGAGCAACATCTCGGACATACATGGTGGCAAACACTGCCAGCAGGAAGAAGCGGCACCAAAGCCTGGCGGTGAAGCCCCGCACGGTGTCTGGCTGAGCCTTCATCAAGGCATCAAAGAAATCGCCGTGGCGGTTCTCGTCTTGGCACCAATTCTCGAAGAAGTTAAAGATCGGGAAGATCTTGCTTTCTGGATTTTGCTCTAGGTGGCGATAGATGGCGATGTAGCGCCAGTAGCCAATCTTCTCGCTCAAGTAGGTGGCGTAGAAGATGAATTTAGGCTTGAAGAAGGTATACGACTTGCTGGCGGTCAAGAAGCCCAAGTCGAGTTGCAGCCCAAAATCTCCCATGGCTTTATTGAGGAAGCCAGCATGGCGGGCCTCATCGCGCGCCATATGGGCAAAGCACTCGGCAAGCAGCGGATTTTTGGTTTTGATGCGGCGGCTGAGCTCCTTGTAGAGCAGGAAGCCAGAAAATTCAGAGGTGCAGCTCTGCTCAAGAAACTCAACGAAAACCCTGCGGGTATCAGGATCTAGCTTCTCGGCTGCCCCCTCAAACTCGCCGTTGCGCACGAAGTGGTGGCGGTTGTAGTCCTTGCGGAACTCCTCGCATATGGCCTCAAGCTCCACCTCATTTGGCCGCAGATCCATCGCCGCCATGGCGTCGAAATCTGTGGTGTAGAAGCGGGGCGTCAGGATCGTGTCCTTGGCCGGATCTTTGACGGCTGGTGCACCGGGCGAGCCAACAGAGGCTTGACTGGGGCTGGCGGTAGCGCTGGCAGTTGCGGCTGGAGGCACCATCGAGGCTTGCGGCTTACGGCAGTTCCTGCATCGTAGAGGGCGTGGCCGTCAGTTCGGGCCGAGCCATTTCTGACCGTTGAGCCGCTGCACCAGCCGCGATACCAGCAGCGCCAGGCTCATCTTCTTCTCGTCGATAAGAAACGACTCCAGCAGGCTTGGCTGGCCGCCTGCCTCTGCCAAAGCCACCGTTTTGGCTGAACTGATCTCTGGTTTGGTGAAGCACAGCCAGAAGCGACGCCGACCCGGCAGCTCCCCTTGAACCATCCAACACTCCGAACCCACCACGGGCATGGCTCCTTGCACAAAGGCCAGTTCGGCAGCAGCTCCTCCGTAGCCCTGGATCTCCTTGGCCAGGGCCGGGATCAATACCTGGGGCACAAAGATTTCAAACGGCTGGTCTTCCACTGCAGGCGGTTTGGCCTTTGCGGGCTGATCTTTGGCAGCTGGCTGGGCGGATTCGCTCACCGTTGCAGGCCCCTTTCGGCATCGTCCTTGGACTTTACGCAGGTTGCCAGGCGCTGGGTTGCCCGGCAGCTCGCTCACCAGTCGTCACTGCTGGGGCTGTCCCAGCCATCACCAACGGCAGCGGCCTGGGCTACCACCGGTTCGCCTGCTGGAGCTGGGTTGCTGCCTTTGCGAATCACCCTGAATGGCACGGCAACGGTTGGGGCTGGTTCGCCAGGGGGTCTCGGCGGCCCGGCGGCGGCTCGAGGGGCTGGCCTTGCTGGCTCGCTTTGGTTTTGCTGCTGCGGCTGCCTCCAGTTCTCCTCGGGGGCACTGGCGCCGCGGCCAACTTGACGGCGCAGGGTGAGCGGCCCAGTGCGCAGGGCTAGGGCGGCTCCGGCGGCGCTCAGCCCGGCTCCCGCGCTGGCGGCCAGGGCTATCCAGGCTCCGATTGGCAGGGCCGGGCTGGTCCAAACAAGCAGGCGCAGGGCCGCACTGGGTCGGGGGTTTAGGGCGCCTACCAGCAGCACCAGCAGGAGGGGAGCCAGCAGGGGGAGCAGCAGCAGGCGTTGCAGCAGGGCCAAGGGATCGACTGGGGTGAGGAGGGCGGCCTAGGGGGAAGTCGTCCTGGCGGCTGGTGCCCCAGGGGATCCTGGCTGGTGCGGCGGCCCCTGCCAACGGCGCAGGTTGCCGAGCTCGTAGCCGAGCACGTCAAAGACGCGGATCACCAGAAAATCCACCATGTCTTCGATCGATTGGGGTTGGTGATACCAGGCAGGCACCGGCGGGGCGATGCGGGCACCAGCCTCGGCCAAGGCCGTGAGGTTGCGGAGGTGCACCAGGCTCCAGGGGGTTTCCCTCGGGCAGATCACAAGGGGGCGCCCCTCCTTGAGGTGAACGTCGGCGGCCCGCTCCACCAGATCCAGGGCTACCCCCGAAGCGATGCGCCCCACGGTGCCCATGGAGGCCGGCAGGATCACCATGCCGCGGGTTTTGAAGCTTCCACTGGCAATGCCAGCGGCCTGGTCGTTCCAGCGGTGGCAGCGCAGCTGCCCGGTGCTTACAGCGGTGCGTTCCCGCCAAAAGGCTTCCTGGGCATCAGGTTCTGAGGGCACCCTCAGTCCCAGTTCGGCCTGCCAGACGCCAATGGCTCCGCGCGAGGTGACCAGCTCCACCGCTTCTCCCGCCTCCAGCAGCAATTGCAGGGCCCGCTGGGCGAGGGGCTGGGCCGAGGCGCCAGAAACGGCCAGCACCACCGGCCCCGTTCCGGAGCTGGTTCCGGATGGCCGAACCATGGCTCAGACCTCGCTCAGCACCGCGATGGGCGCGAAGGGGTCGATGTCGTCGTGGTCCTGGTTTTGGTCCTGGTTTTGGGGATAGGAGTCGGCCGTCTCGCTCTCGTAGCCCTCGGGCAGCACCACGGCCAGGTCGATCTGGTGGCGCAGGGCATCCACCTTCTGGATCTCCACCTGCACCTGGTCACCCAGCATGTAGGTGCGACGGTTTTTGCGTCCCACCAGGCGGTTTTGGCGGGAGCGGTACTCGTACCAGTCGTCCTTGAGGGAGCTGACGTGCACCAGGCCTTCTACCTGGGAAGGGGGCACCTCCACGAAGAAGCCGTAGCTCTGCACACCGCTGATTACCCCAGGAAGCACCTGCCCCACTAAGGGCTCGGCTTGGCGGGCCTGGAGCATGGCCAGCAGGTCGGCCTGCAGTTCAGATAAAAAGCGGCGCCGACCATTGAGACGCTGCACCAGCCCATGCTCCTGAACTTCCAGGTAGGGAGTGAGCTGGCTAGGGGCCAGCAGCGGCCAGTCGATGGCGCCGTGGCAGGCATCCGATGCCAGATCGACGGTGGTTTTGTGGCGCACACTGGGGCGGTCCTTGCCCTCGGTGAGCAGCAGCACCAGCAGTTGCTGGTTCCAGAGGTCGGCGTAGTGCAGGGTTGGGCAGCACCAGGGGGCTAGGGCTGCCCCCTCTTCCAGCAGGCCCGCTAGGGCATGGGGTCCGGGGCTGGCGCTGAGCTGGATCGGTTTGAGGATGGCCTGCAGTTGCTGCTGCAGGGCCCGGCTGCGGTCGGTGCCAGCGAAGGCGGCGGCCAATTCAGCCGCACTGGCATTGCCCTCTTCGCTCAGCTCCAGCGGGATGTCGAGGGCCAGAGCAGCCCTGGCAACGTCGTTGAGGTCGCTGGGGTCCGCCAGGGCATTGGTGGCATATATCGCCGGCAGTTCCAAAGTTGCCAGGTGCTGGCCTAGGGCCTGATCGGCTAGCAGCACCGCTTCGCGCATCAGGGCCAGGGGATGGTGGGGCTCCAGGCTCACAAGCCAGCCAGCTAGGGCGCTGTCGGGGCCGGGCACAGCCAGATCTCCCAGGCTGTCGATGGCGGGCAGGGGCAGGTTGAGGTCGAGGGATCCTGCCGCTTGCCGCCTTTGGCGCAGCAGGCCAGTGACAGCGATGAGCTGCTCCAGCAGGCCCAGCTGCTCCTTCAGCCCCTTGAGCGCCGCTGGCACGGTGCGGCTCTTGGGTTTGCGCTCCGCCAGGGCATTTAGTGCTTCCAAACCGACTGCCGCCACGGGATTGATCTGGCTGCGGCTAAAGCGGTAGTGCTCAAGGCTGCCGTCAGCGCCCAGCTCCAGGGCCACCGACAGGGCTTCCTGCACCTCTCCGACCTTGAAGGAACTGGCCTTGGCCAGGGCTGGACTCAGCAGCGGTAGCCACTGGTTTCCGGTGCAGTAAGCGTCAGCCTGGTTGCGAAGCCAGGTGTCCAGGGTGCTGCCGGCGCTGAAGCGCTCAGCGATGGCCGGGGTGTGCACCCACAGGGTCCAGCCGCCGTCGCGCTCCTCAATGCCCATGGCTGGCAGAGCGGGGGCTTCCTTGCCGCTCCATGGTTCAAGCAGCAGGGTGGCTTGGGCGGTGAGGTCGATGCGCTCCTTGGCGGCCAGGGTTTTGAGGGTTGCCCGGGGTGGCTGGGGGCGGCTGTGGAGCCGGTGCTTGGTCAGCAGCAGGTCGAGGTCGGCTGCTTCCCCCCCGTTTACAGGCAGGCTGCGCGCCACGTGACCCTGAGGGGCAAATTGCCCCACCGGATAGCGGTCCACCAGCACTTCCACCACCGATGCCTGTTCGCCATCGAGATGGGCGGCGTCGCCGGCTGGCAGCTCCACCGCCGTAAGCAGGCGGTCGTCTAGGGGGGTGGCCACCAGACGCTCATCCTGCTGCTCGACCTGGGCCAGCAGCGAGGTGGTGTGGCGCTCAAGAACGCACTGCACCCCGCCCTCAGGTGAGCGGCGACGGCCGCCTTCGCGGGTCACCTTCACCAGCACTCGGTCGCCATTCCAGGCGTGGTTGAGCTGGTGATCGCGGATGTAGATGTCTTCGCCGCCGTCTTCGCGCAGGGCAAAGCAAAAGCCTTTGCTGGAGCAACGCAGCCGTGCGGCGATCAGTTCAGGGTCTTCGCGGCGGGCGACGCCGGCCTCACTGA